>JALGSS010000323.1 GCA_029821745.1 Candidatus Zipacnadia bacterium | reverse complement strand
CTGTCACGACCCCAGAGACCCGAAGGCCGCCCGGCTCATCGACCACTTCGTGGTGAAGCACGGGTGCAAGGGATTCGGAGAGCACGTGAACAGCCTGCCTTTCGATGACCCGCTCAACAAGATCATCTACGCCAAGTGCAATGAGCACGGGCTGCCACTGGTGTTCGGTGATGACTTGGGGTACTTCGACGAGTTTGGGCTGCCCCGTCTGGAGGGATGCCTGAAGGAGTTCCCCAACGTCAAGTTCTGCGGCCACGGGCCGGGGTTCTGGTCGGCGATCTCCGGTGATGACCCCCGGATCGGCTACTGAAGGAGTTCCCCAACGTCAAGTTCTGCGGCCACGGGCCGGGGTTCTGGTCGGCGATCTCCGGTGATGACCCCCGGATCGGCTACCCCAGTACGCCGGTCACTCCCGGCGGTGCTGTGGATCGCCTCCTGGCCGACTACGGGAACTTGTATCTGGACCTATCCGCGGGCTCCGGCTACAACGCGATGACTCGTGACCCGGACTTCACCCTCGGATTCATTGAGCGCCACTGGCAGCGGATGCTCTGGGCGACCGACATCACCTTCGCCCGTGCCGACCTGCCGCAGATCGAGTGGATCAAGACCATCGACATCCCCGAAGAGTGGCGGGAAGCCATCGCGGACGGCAATGCCCGGCGGATGCTGGGCCTACCGCTGCGCTGAGGGACGACGCCCCACTGCACTGCGGGCGCTGCCCGCACC
Source organism: Candidatus Zipacnadia bacterium (assembly GCA_029821745.1). GTDB lineage: Bacteria > Armatimonadota > Zipacnadia > Zipacnadales > JABUFB01 > JALGSS01. The sequence continues at coordinate 5,376 of JALGSS010000323.1, read as the reverse complement.
CGCCGGGGGAACACAGTTCCCCCGGACCCCCTGTCTCCCACGGGCGTCGAGACCCGTGCTCAGGTTGCGTTGAGAAACCAATAACGCATGGCCGTGGGGTGTCACAGCGCGTCGTCACCGACGCGCTACATGGGCCCCGCGGAACCTGTGAGATGCCTTGCGCGGGGCCCATGATTTCCTTTCTTCAACACAACCCTCAGCGCGGCTTGCCGTCGGCCCAGACAGAGCTTCCCCGCGAGGCGGCCCACGGGGTCATCCGGCGCGGATCCCCGCTCCAGAGCCTGTCCACCGCCCAAGGCCGGGCCTTCGGAGGCTCGGCGCATTCCAGCTTGATCACGGGGAATAGCTCCGTGGGGCACTCCCTCGGCAGACCGGTGAGCGTGAGATCATCCTCAGTTTGGACGAACTCACACGACTGTCCCGTGGTGAGCAGCGTGGCGGACCGCACCCGGGTCTCCAGGCCCGCGAGATGCACCTCTCCGCGTCCGTCCCAGAAGCGGATCACGAGGTACAGGTTGCTGCCCTTGCGGATCTGCCGGCCGTACGTGACGAACTCGCAGACCTCGCCCGGTTCCGCGCCGTAGATGCACTCCCCATGCAGGTCCATCCAGCGGCCGATCTTGTCCATGCGCTCAATGAACTGAGGCGGAAGCTGCCCGTCCGGCTGCGGCCCCACATTCAGCAGCAGATTGCCGCCCTTCTGCGCGGATTCAACGAGGAAGTCGAGCAGCAGATCAGCGGGCCGCCAGCGCTCTCCAATGGTGTATCCCCACAGGCGCCAGTAGGGTACCTGGCAGGATTCCCACAGGCGTGTCGCGTCGGCGGTGATGTGATGCTCCGGGGTGCCGAAGTCCCCCAGTTCGCGGGACTCGCCGGCTCCGAGGCCGCCGTCAGCATGCTCCCCCGTGATCTCGTCGGGCTCAAGCGTCCCCAGGCGGTTGTTGACGAGAATATGGGGTTGCAGGGCGCGAATCTTCTCCACAAGCTCGAGGCTGCCCCAGTCCTTGGCCGAGTGGGGCCATGCGCCATCGAACCAGAGCACGTCGATGTCCCCGTAGTTGCTCAGGAGTTCGGTGACCTGGGCATGCACGTAGTCGCGGAAGGCCGCCCATCCGTCGGGGTCATGCTCGGGGCCCTCCCAGTATCCGGGAATCCGCCAATCGCACAGAGAGTAGTACAGGCCCACGCGCAGGCCCGCTTCACGGAAGGCTTCTGCGTACTCCCCCACAAGGTCGCGCCCGCAGGCCTGGGCGGCGGCGCTGTAATCGGTCACCTGAGAGTTCCACAGGCAGAAACCGTCGTGGTGGCGAGTGCCCAGGACCGCATACTTCATCCCGGCGCGCTTCGCGACATCGGCCCAGACGGAGGGATCATAGTGCTGCGGGCTCCACTTGCAGGCGGCGTCGGCGTAGGCCTGCTGGTCGAGGCGCTCGCGGAACAGCACCTGCTCGCCTCGGCCGATCGCCGAGTATGGGCCCCAGTGAATGAACATGCCGAAGCGCGCGTCGGAGAACCAGCGCCAGTAATCAGGGATGTGCATGGTGAGATTCCTCTCGGGCATTCGTGATGCTCTGGGACGAAGGACAGGTTGTGTTGAAGAAGTCACTTAGGTAGCTGCGGGGTAGCGAGACCGGTACCCGGTCTCTATGACCGGGGCCCCGCAGGGCCCTTCTCGCGTGCCATGCGCATCCGTGGGGCCCCGCCGATTGTGCGACATCGGCACCCCACGGCTATTTCGAGTTCTTCACCACAACCGGCAGTTCGCCGCCAACCGTCGCTTCGCCTCTCTGCGTGCCGCGTCGTAAAGGGATTTCAATGCTTCGCGGGAATAGTGATACGGGCGAACCATACTCGCGCGGAAGTAGGGATGCGGATGCTCAAACTGAGTGTTGTTGTTCATGCCGCCCTGTTGATGGGCCTGTTCCCGATGGTTTGCTGGGCGTGGGGAAGCGGCCACGTGCGTATCCGAACGCGAGCGCTGGAGTATCTGCCCGCGTGGCAGCAGGAGCTGCTCAGCCCCGCGAGCGCAAAGCTGACCCGGGACTACCTGTGCATTCAAGACGCCCACTCAGGCGGGAACCGGCCGGATCTGGACCCGTACTGCAAGGTGCCGGGCGCGAGCGTGTCCCTGCATGACGTGTGCGAGCCCGGCGTGTCCGGGAAAGCCATGGTTTGGTATCTGGAACAGGTGACCGAGAATTGGCAGGCGGGGAAGACGGATGAGGCGGCGAAGTACCTGGGCGTCTTGTGTCACTGGATCGAGGACCCCGGGTCGCCAACAGCCCATTGTGCGGCGGGTGTCATCAGCGAATACGCCCTGCGCGAGCTGCTTCCTCCTCCGTCGGACAAGGAGAGATACCACTACCTGTACGGGTACAGCGGAATCGGCGATCGGGGCGACTATACGCTCCCGCAGGCGGAATACAAGCCGCGTCTACTGGGAGTGACTCCCGCACAGGTCGCCCTACATCTGTACCAGGCCCAACGGCGTCTGCAGTCGCGAGCGCGCGCGTTCCTGATCCCGATTCTGCACAGCGAGCTGTACGGCGACGGCACCGATGCGAATACGCAGCGGGGGAGACTCGCCCTGGAGAACGCGCGGGTGGTGGCGGACCTGTTGTACACGGTACTGTGCCTGGCAACGGGGCGTTTCGAGGCCCAGGAAGCCGGCGCGCCGGCAAGCACCGATCTGACACGGTTCCTGCCGGAGTACCAGGGCGGCGCCACCGGCATGCCGCATAAGTGGGTACCGTTTCTCATCGGGCACAGCTTCGATCAGCAAAGGAACTTGCTGCCCCTCCAATTGGCGACCGACGCCGGAATCGAGACCTTCGAGCGAGGGATAGGGATGGGCGTGCCCTTCGAGCTCAACTACGTTCTCGCGCCCGGCGGCGTGTACAAGCGCGTTACGTGCATAGTCGGGCTCCATCCGGCAGCGGGCGAGCAGGGGAGCGTGCGCTTTGCATTGAAGGTGAATGGCAAGGAATCCGCGTCAGTAGGCCCAATCGCAGCGGGAGCGCCGGCGCAAGCGCTGACGGCGGAACTGCCCGAGGGCGCGGAGGTGCGGCTGACGCTGAGAGCGACACCGGGGCCGGAGAGCCGGGACATCGACAATCTCGCGGTATGGGCAGCGCCAACACTGCACACGGACTGAGGAGACCGAGAACCGATGAGCAAGGCCGAGATGACGGGCCAAGAGCGCCTCCTGACGACGATCCGCCATGGGGAGCCGGACAGGGCGCCGATCTCGCCCCGGGTGAGCGCCTGGCTGACGACCGAGTGTGGAGACGCAAGCCTGTCGACGCAACTGGCTGAGCTACCGGACATGGACCCGATGCACGTCGTCTCCAGCGGCACCCGCAACACCATCATCACGTACCCCAACGAGTACGACCTGCAGGACGTGAAGGTTGATCAGAAGCGCTATCAGGACAACGAGTATGAGGTCGTGGAGCGCACATTCCACACTCCGGCGGGCAGTATCTCGGACCGGACGAAGATTCCGCCATCCGGCAGGGAGTACGGCGTCTCGCCGAATCCGATCAAGACCGAGTATCTGATGAAGAGCCGTGAGGACATCGACGCCTTGCGCTATGTGCTGGCGCCGATCAACACGAACTTCGACTTCGCCCACGCGGATCAGGCCCAGATCGGGGATCGCGGCTTCGTGATGGTGTGTGTGCGCAGTGCCCTGGACCACAATGCAGGCGATGCAAGGGCGATGGCCGACCTGATGATGGACTACTACGATGACCGTGAGTTCTTCGACGAGCTCACGGGCCTGTTTCATGAGCGGTCGATGCAGCAGATTCGGGCTGCCCTCGAAGCCGGAGTGCAGTTCATCTTCGGAAGCTGGTACTACAACTCAGTTTCGGCGGGATGGTCACCGGCGATGTATGAGGAGATCTTCATCCCTTGGATTCGCGAGCATGTTGAGCTGACCCACAGCTACGGCGGCTACTACGACCTGTACGATGACGGGAAGCTGTCGCGAACCATGGAGATGATCGCGGGCACCGGGATCGATGTGCTGGAGACCTGCACGCCGCCGCCGGTGGGGGACTTTGACCTGCGCACGGCGAAGAACACGATAGGGGACAAGACCACCATCAAGGGGTACGTGGACCTGCTGTACGTGGTCAAGCATGGGAGCCCGGAGCTTGTAGCGGAGACGGTGCGCGAGGCAATGGAGATCGCGAAGCCCGGCGGTGGGTTCATCATCGGCAGCTCCGACAGCTTCCGCGAGGGCACGCCGCGAGCGAACATCGACGCCTACTTCAAAGCCTGCAGGGAGTTCGGCGTGTACCGATAGACGAAGACGAGGCACAGGGGGTGCAATGCGATGCTGCTGGAAAACCGGCGAGCAGTGATAACCGGGGTTGGCGGGAATCTGGGCAGCACGTGATGGCGACTTTCCTAAGTGAGGGCGCGCACGTGCTGGGGGTCGAACACGGGGAGGAGCAAAGAGAACACTTGCGCGTGATGGAGGAGGTCCACGGAGGTCGCTTCCTGGGGATGCTCGCGGACGTGACGAATGAGGAGGGGGTGGAGGCGGTGCGCGCTGAAGCCCAAGAGCTTTTCGGAAACCCGGAGATACTCGTGAATCTCGTCGGCGGGTTCACGCATGGGCAGATGCTGTGGGAGCTGGACGTTGCCGCGTGGGATCACATGATGGCCTTGAACCTGCGGTCGGCCTTCCTGTGCTGTCGCGCGCTGATCCCGGGGATGATAAAAGAGGGCTACGGACGGATCGTGAACATGGCTTCGAAGAGGGCGACGGCAATCAGGCCCGGTGCCGCCGTCTACTCAATCTCGAAGGCGGCAGTGGTGACCCTGACCCAAGCGCTTCGCGAAGAACTGAAGGGAACCGGGGTCACGGTCGCGGCGGTGACGCCAAGCGCTATCGACAGTGAGGCCGCACGGAAGAGCATGCCCAAGGCCGACCCGTCGAAATGGGTGAGTCCGGACGATCTCGCGAAAGGGATCGCGTATCTGTGCAGCGAGGATGGCGGGCTATTCAGCGGTGGCATCTTGCCCGCATATGGTGGGCAGTGAGCAACGAACGAATGTGTGCTGTTGATCGACTCAAAGTGCGCGACCTGGGCGGCTAGCCCAGGTCGCGGTGAGTCACGCTGTATTCTCGTCCAGCCGGCGCTACTCGGACCGCAGGTACTCGTCGATTGACTCAGCGGCGGTCCGGCCGGCTCCCATGGCTAAGATGACGGTGGCCGACCCGGTCACGATGTCGCCGCCTGCGTAAACGCCGGGGATGCTCGTCTCCCCGGTCTCCTCGTTCGTGACGATGTACCCCCACTTGTTGATCTCAAGTCCGGGCGTTGTGCTGGAAATGAGTGGGTTGGCGCCTGCGCCGATGGC
>JALGSS010000322.1 GCA_029821745.1 Candidatus Zipacnadia bacterium | reverse complement strand
GCCGGGGCGAACCCGGGCTCGAACAGGTCCAGCAGGTTTCCCCGGAAGCGCCGCGTGGCATAGGCTCGGACCACCATGCGCGGGCGGGAGTGCATCCGCGTCGCGAGCTTCACCACATCGAACAGGCCCTCGTAGTGGTGCAAGTCCTCGGGCCGCACCCACGTATTCTGCAGCACCGACACCCAGTTTTCCCGGTCCCTCAGGAAGTTCCAACACACGTGGGGGTTCCAGTCGGGGATGTTGGCCGTCTCGTCGATCTCCGCCTCGTGAGCAACCATATTGTCGTGGAATATCTGCCCGGAGCACAGGCGCATACAGCCGCTGTTGGCGAGCATGTGCAGCCGCTTGCCGTTCGCGTCCGCCCATTCCTTCAGACTCGCGAGATGCTCCAGATCGCGGTTGTAGTCCCGCTGCACCTGGAAGCTGTCGAACAGCCCCGCCACATACTGCATCCCCTTGACCGTCCCGATGCGCATGTTCACCGACGCCCGGACGTCCACGTCCGGGAAATGCTTCTGGACCGTCCGCGCGACAGTCAGCGAGGTAGTCGTCACCACGTCCACGCCGCCGACGAGATCGCCCAGATGCTGCAGGATTGACCCGACCTGATTCTCCAGGTACTGACTCGCCGCGAGACGGCCGTAGCAGTTGGCGTTGAAAAGCAGATCCAGCTTCACGCCCATCTCCCGCAGCGCGACCAGATCGGATTCCAGGCGCTGCTGCGCCGTCCAGTCCGTATAGCCCCGGGCGGTGGTCAGTGGGGCGCGTCCCGAGGGCATGTCGGACCACGGGAAGTAGACCTCCGCGATGTCGTCTCTGAAGTCTCGAACCAGATCGACGAAGGGCGCTTCGTCCTCGTCCGGCAGTTGGTAGCCTACGGCGAATCTCAACGTTAGTCCGCTTCCTTTGCTGTTAGTGGTTCGCCCGCGGCCGGAGGCTCCTGGGACCAGTCTACGGTCCAGGGCTTCTCCCGCCGGAAGGGCTTGTGGAACTTGTTCTTCATCAGCCCCCGTGATTCAAGGCTGACCATACAGGCCCGCAGGCACCCTCGCGCGCCGCAGACGGCCTGGCCCGTATTGTACAGGTTGGGCGGCTTGCGGTTGAAGGGTGTGATGTCGTTGCGCGTGATCTGCTTGCCGTATATCGACGCGCTGTAGTCGCCTTCGACGCCCTCTTCCTCCACCACTTGCCCACCACAGAAGGCGATCCCGCAGGCTTCGCAGTCGAGTTTGCCCCACTCCAACTCCCGCCCGGCGACGGTCACTTTCACAGTCTCCGTGCGGCTGATCGCGTTCCCGGGACAGTTGTCCACGCACGCCATGCACCGGTTGCACAATTGCGGGCCGTCGTAGATCGGGTCCGGCTCCAGTTCGGCCTCGGTGATAACGATCCCCAGACGCTGTCTCGGGCCGAACTCCGGGGTCAGGAACACCTTGCTGTACCCGATCTCGCCCAGTCCGGCAAGGTATCCGGCCATGCGCAGGTGCACCATAACATCCGGCGCCGCGCGCCCGGGGGCTACGGGGCGGCTGTAGCCATCGCGCATTCCGCCCTCGTTGTCGATGGCTCGCCAGTCGCTCTGGTGGCCCATCGGCACCGCCTCGTAACCGAAATCCTCGATCATCTTCGACAGGTTGATCACCACCAGCGGCATGTACAGATAGGTGATTCCGCCGTAACCCATCGACGAGTAGTTGCTGAAGTACGTCCCCTGCTCAATTCCCCGCAGGCTGCCCCGCATCACCCGGAAGCCCATCACAACCACCGACTTCGCGTCAGGCATGATCTGCCTGGGGTCCATCTGCACGGGTGCGCCTTCCCAGCGCTCGATGGGGGCGATCCCCACCACATCCGCCCCGAGTTCCTTCGCGTACGCTTTCACGTCGAGTGCTGTAAGCATAGCCGCTTGATCCGACGCCTCCTTGAGACTGTCACGTATCTTGATCCCCAAGGGCCAGGCTCCGCACGGCCCTTGCCGCGGTACCCACGTCATGCTATCGGTGCGCGGACGTGAGAAGTTCGCCTCTTCATTCGAGCAGACCTCTGCGCCATGATGCGCATCGCTTGGAGCGCCCGATCAGAATGCTCGCGGGAGGAGAACCGCCTTCATCCCACGAACTAGCAGACCTCGGCTTCAGCGCCGACCTCACCTAAATGTCAGGAGGCACACTCATGTCCGACGTCCGACCTGCCGTTGGGGACAGTAGCTGGTTCACGCATGATCGCTTCGGCTTGTTCATCCACTGGGGAATCTACGCGCTCCCAGGCCGCCACGAATGGGTCAAGCAGCGAGAAGAGATTCCGGACGACGTCTACCAGAAGTACTTCAAGCACTTCGACCCGGACCTCTACGATCCGGAGCTCTGGGCACAGGCAACCTCGAACGCCGGTATGAAGTACTTCGTCGTCACGACCAAGCACCACGACGGCTTTTGCCTGTGGGACTCCAAGCTGACCGACTATAAGGTCACCAACACGCCCTACGGCAAGGACCTGATCCGCCCGATGGTCGAGGCGTACCGCAACGCGGGCGTTCGCGTCGGGTTCTACCACTCCGTGATCGACTGGCACCATCCGGATTTCGTCATCGACGACGTCCACGCGATGCGCAATCACCCGGATCGTGCGAAGCTCAACGAGGAACGCGTCCAGGCCCGCTATGCGGAGTACCTGCACGGGCAGACGCGGGAACTGCTTACCGAATACGGAGACGTCGACATCCTCTTCTACGACTTCAGCTATCCGTCCAGCGAGAACCGGGTCGGCAAGGGCCGCGACGACTGGCAGAGCGAGAAGCTCCTGCAGATGGTGCGCGAGCTGCAGCCCAACATTCTCGTCAACGACCGCCTGGACCTGATGGATGTCGACGGTGGCTGGGACTACAAGACCCCGGAGCAGTTCATGGTCCGCGACTGGGTGAAAGTCAACGGGGAGAAGGTCATCTGGGAGACCTGTCAGACCTTCTCGGGCTCCTGGGGCTATCACCGCGATGAGGCGACCTGGAAGAGCGTCAACCAACTCCTGACCATGCTCATTGATACCGTAGGCAAGGGCGGGAATCTGCTGCTGAACGTCGGCCCGACAGGCCGGGGCGAGTTCGACGCTCGTGCGCTGGACCGGCTCAACGGCATGGGCGAATGGCTCAAGCGTCACGGCCGGTCCATCTACGGCTGCAGCCAGGCCCCGTGCGAGCTCAAGACGCCGCAAGACTGCCGTCTGACGTACAACCCGGACACCAACCGGGCCTACATCCACGTCCTGAACTGGCCGATCAAGCGGCTGCACATTGAGGGCTTCGCGGACCGCATCGAGTACGCGCAACTGCTCAATGACGCGTCCGAGGTCAGCTTCGGGTCGCCGTCGCCTCACGAGATCAGCGTCGATCCGGAGCTCGAGGGAAGTGTCGCCCTCGACCTGCCGGTGATCAAGCCCGACGTGGCAATTCCGGTTATTGAGCTGTATCTGAAGTAGCCCGTTCGCGCTGTACAGACGCCGTGTGAGTGCTTCTATGGATACACCCGGGCCGGCCGGTCCTGTATACTCTCGACTGGCCGGCCCGCTTACCACTTCACGCGAGCCCTGTGCCCTTGCTTTCGTGCCCCGCATCTGAGATTAGGAGATACCGACATGCTCACGGACAGCCGGACCCTCGCCAAGCTGGAGAAGATCGAGCAGCTATACGCCGACCTGCGCTTCGAGACGATCGCTCCCGTGCCCGTTCAGATCTGCGAGACCACCGAGTACCTGCGCGCCGAGCCGGGCAACGATGCCGGCTGGACCGACGCGCCTCCCGGCACGCGCTGGGGAGGCAGTTGGGTAACTGCGTGGTTCCGAGGGGACATCACACTCCCCGAAGAGTGCGCCGGGGCGAAGGTCTTTGTCAGAGCGAAGACCGATGGTGAGACCCTGTTCGTCGTCGACGGTCGCCACCAGGGCGTGTTCGACGGCAACCATCCTCTCGTGTGCATGACCACCCAGGGCGAAGCGGGTAAGACTTACCATCTTGCATTCGAGGCCTACGCCGGACACACATTCCCCGGCACTCAGCCCTACGACTCCGGCCCGGTTGTCGGCGACAAGTCCAAGACATTCGGTGGCATCGAGGTCTGCCTGGAGCGTGAGGACGTCTCCGCGTTCGTGGCTGACCTGCGCGTCCTGCGCCAGCTCACCCAGACTCTCGACGACAACAGCCTGCGCAAGGGCAAGATCGTCCCTGCTCTCGCCCAAGTCTTCGCGACCGTGGATGCCATGCCTTCCGAGAGCGGCGAGGCGAGCTGGCGACCGAAACTTGCGTCCGCGCGGGAGATCATGCAGCCGCTCCTTGAGCTGCACAATGGCCCTACAACGCCGTGGATCGGTCTCGTGGGCCACTCACATATCGACACCGCCTGGCTGTGGCCGCTTGCGGAGACCTGGCGCAAGTGTGCCCGCACCTTCTCCTCCTGCGTGAACCTACTCGACCAGTATCCGGAGTTCATCTTCCTGCAGACCGCGCCCTGTCATGCCGAGGTGGTCCGTAGCGAGTACCCCGACATCTTCGAGCGGATGCAGCAGCACGCCCGCGAGGGCCGCTGGGAGCCCAACGGGGCCATGTGGGTCGAGCCCGACTGCAATCTCACATCCGGCGAGGCCTTCGTGCGCCAACTCCTGGTGGGGCAGCGAGCGACCCGGGAGATGTTCGGCTACACGTCCGACACCCTCTGGCTGCCCGACGTGTTCGGCTACTCCGCCGCGCTGCCACAGATCCTCCAGGGCTGCGGAGTGGAGTTCTTCTGCACCAGCAAGATCGCGTGGAATGACACGACCCGCTTCCCGTATGACACGTTCACCTGGCAGGGAATCGACGGGAGCACGGTTCTGGCCCACTACACGGTGATCCAGGGCTGGCCGGACCCGGTTCACCTCGCCGACCAGTGGAACTGGATCCAGCACAAGGACGCTCAGGATCGCCGCCTCTTCCCCATCGGTTACGGCGACGGCGGTGGCGGCCCGATGGCCGAGATGATCGAGATCGCCCGCCGCGTCACAGACCTGGAGGGATGCCCGCGATCCAGCTTCACCACCGTCAGCGACTTCATGAAGAGCGTGCGCGACGACATGGGCGAGCTGCCCCGGCACGTTGGAGAGCTTTACCTGGAGTGCCACCGGGGCACGCTGACCTCGGTCTCCGACATCAAGAAGGGGAACCGGAAGACGGAACTCGCCCTGCGCGAGGCTGAATTCCTGGCCACCTTGGCGGCTACTCGTGGCGAGCCATACCCGGCGGAGAATCTGCTTGATCTGTGGAAGGTCTTGCTGACGAACCAGTTCCACGACATCCTTCCCGGGTCATCGATCGCCCGGGTCAACGATGAGGCGATAGAGACCTTCAGCGCCTGCATCGACGAGGCCCGCTCCATCCGGGACCGCGCGATCGAGACCCTTGCGTGCTACTCGCCGGACGAGCCACCCGTGCAGCTTCTCGTCACCAATAGCCTGAGCTGGGACCGCGCCGGTGAGATCGCCATCGGCGAGCTGTGTGACGACGCGTGGCCCGTCGACCCGGGCATCATGGGGCAGCGCATAGAAACCATCGAGGGCAAGCGCGACTTCATCATCAGCGGGGACTCCTTCGGCGTCTCAGGCGACACCGTTGAGACCCCCTTCGCGCTCGTGACTTTTGACGGCACGGGGCGCATCGTCTCCTTCATCGAGAGATCCTCGGGCCGTGAGCTCGTGCCCCCCGGCGGAGCGCTCAACTCGTTCCTGTGTGGCGAGGACGTCCCGCTCATGTACGACAACTGGGACATCGACAGCGACTACGAACTCAAGCTGGCCCTGCAAGACCACCTTGTGCGGCGCGAAGTCGTCGCCGAAGGCCCGCTCCAGATTCGGATCGAGGTCGAATACGAGATCGGCGAGGGTTCACGGCTCACCCAGCACATCATCTTCCACTCCACCACGCCCCGGGTCGACTTCGAGACGAAAGTGGACTGGCACGAGAAGCACAAGATACTCAAGACAGGCTTCGATCTCGACATATTGGCCGACAGCGCACGCCACGAGATCCAGTACGGGCACGTGGAGCGCCCGACACACCGCAACTTGCCCCAGGATCGCGCCCGGTTCGAGGTCTGCGCCCACAAGTGGACTGACCTGTCTGAGAACGGGTTCGGCGTCGCCCTGCTCAACGACTGCAAGTACGGGATCTCGGTCCACGGCAGCGAACTGCGGCTGACTCTGCTCAGGAGCGGCACGCATCCCGATCCGCGAGGCGACGAGGGCACGCACGTGTTCACCTACGCGCTTCTCCCGCACGCTGAGGGCTTCTCCGTTCCCGCGGTTGTCAGGCCCGCGTATGAGCTCAACATCCCCCCGATAGTCTGCCCCGCAACAGCAGCCGCAAGCGCCATCGACAGCCTGGTGAGCATCGATGCCGACAGTGTGATCGTCGAGAGCGTGAAGTGGGCCGAGGATGGCGGGGGCTTTGTGATCCGGCTGTACGAGGCGGAGAAGACGGGATGCATGGCCGGGCTCCAGTTCGGCGTACCCGTTACGGCGGTAGCGGAGACCAATATGCTTGAGGAGGACCGGCGGGAACTAGACCTCGACGACGGCGGGATCGTCCTGCGCCTGCGCCCCTTCGAGATCAAGACCTTGTACTGCACGCTCTGATCGCGCCCTCAGAACCTAATGAGCGGTGAGCAGGTCTATTGCCGGCTCACCGCTCCTTTCGCTCCGGCAGCCACGCTGCCATCACCGCTCGACCGTGAACGAGACCTCTTCTTCCAGCACTTCCGCCCACAGGCCCCCGTACTCCCTGGGTTGCTTCTGATTGTCGTGGAAGCTCTCTTCGGTGCGGGCGAGGCCGAGGCTCTTCCTTCTCAGCGAAGACACCCACCGTTCCAGCATCCACCGTCGGCTCCTGGCAGTATCCCCACGATCCTTGCATCACCGCGTGCCGCACGATTCGACCGTCGGTCCGGTGCCTCGTGCGCCGGCCCTCACGCCACAGCACATGGTAGCTGCTGTCCAGCGCAAAGGGCTTTCGTGCATTCCCGTGGGAATCGGTGATGAAGGAGTCGAACAGGATGTATCCTGCCGCCGTGCCGTCGCCCGCGTCTGAGCCCTTCGCGCGCTCCGTGACAAGATTGGTCCGCGCCGGCCCGGCTGACCAGCGACCGAGGCGTCCCAACTGGAAGCTCGCCCACGCCAACGGCGCACGCGCCTGATCCGGAGAATTCTGCCGGGAATCGACCTGACTGCGCCCGAAAAGTTTCATCTGATACGCGAAGTTTGGCTTCAGGCCGGTTGCGGTCAGAATGCCGGTGAATGTTGGCGCGGAGGAAACCCACTGCAGTCTCACCCGCGAGCGCCCGATATGGTGGTAGAACCGCTCATCCTGGAAACTGGGGTCATAGGGGGTCCCTGCGATGTCCAGCCATCGCAGGTGACTGGGGCGCACGTCGCGAGGCGAGAGCCCGTCGATGCACCGGTCCAGGGCGGCCTCCGCGACCTCGGGGGGTGGAGTGTTGCGAGAGCAGCCGGTCAGA
>JALGSS010000321.1 GCA_029821745.1 Candidatus Zipacnadia bacterium | reverse complement strand
TCCTGCACGTTGGAGTAGTTATACAGAGCCGTGCCGAGGACGATGTCATACTCGCCGAGTTTTTCGACGAGCTTGCCGAAATCCACGTTCTCGTACTTGTCCAGACGCCACCCGAGCTGCCTGAACTTGGCGTCGTAGTCATCCCGGTGGCGGAAGTCGCCGAAGTCGCTGTAGACGAGTGCTACACGGGGGGTGCCGATGACCTCCTGGCACTGGGCGAAGCCGGTGATCAGCAGGCCGGCGAGAACTGCGGGTACGCAAAGTCGCTGCATGTTGTTTCTACCTCCGGACTGTCATCAGACCTCACGCACGATCGTCCTGTGGCGCCTCAGCGGCGGCACTGGACGTGACACACAAGCCTTCGCGCAAGACTGCCGCGAGACCTCCCGACGTCGGCAACGAACCATGACAGGAGGCGACGAGAACAGCACAAAGCCGCGACCAGGCGCTGGAGCGCGGCGCGGCTAGGGTTACGGCTCATCGGTGGGGACTGGTTAACGCGGGAGAGGCCGGCGTGCTACCACTGGGCCAGCGAGCGCGCTCCCATAGGCAGGGAGTCGATCTCCTCCAACACCTTGCCGGTCCCGAGGGCTACCGAACTGATCGGGTCGTCGGCGACCATGACCGGGATGCCTGTTTCGAGTTGTAGCAGGCGGTCGAGCCCCCGCAGAAGTGCGCCGCCGCCGGTGAGGGTGATGCCCCGCTCGATGATATCCGAGGCGAGCTCGGGCGGCGTTCGCTCGAGGATTGTCTTCACGCGGCCCACGATCTGCGAAATCTGCTCGAAGGTGGCCGCCCGGACCTCGACCGAACTCACCTCGATGGTCTTAGGCAGTCCGGAGATGATGTCGCGACCCCGGACCTCGACCTCGTTCTCTTCTTCGAGATCGACCGCCGAGCCGACGGACAGCTTGATGCGCTCGGCCGTGGGCTCCCCGATGTCGAGGTTGTAGACGCGCTTGATGTGGCGGATGATGGCTTCGTCGAGGTGATTGCCGCCGATCCGCAGGGAGTCGCTAACGACGATGCCCCCGAGGGAGATGACGGCCACGTCAGTGGTGCCGCCGCCGATGTCGACGACCATGTTGCCGCCCGCGGAGGCGATGGGGAGGCCCGCGCCAATCGCGGCGGCCATGGGCTCTTCGATCGGCACGGCTTCCTTAGCGCCGGCGGAACGCACAGCATCCAGGGCTGCGCGCTTCTCGACGCTTGTGGCGGCCGACGGAACGCAGATGACGACAAAGGGCTTGAAGATACGGCCGTGGCGCCCGCAGGCCCGGCGGATCAGGTGAGCCAGCATGTCGCGGGTGATGGTGTAGTCGGCGATGACGCCGTCACGCAGGGGGCGCATGGCGACGATGTTGCCCGGCGTGCGGCCCAGCATCTCCCGGGCCTCTTCACCGACCGCAAGAACGCGCCGTGCTCGCCGTTCGACGGCAACCACGGAAGGCTCGCGTATGACGATCCCGCGCTTGCGGGCGAAAACGACGATATTGGCGGTGCCCAGGTCGATCCCCAGGCGGTCGCCTAAGCTAAACATAGGTTTCTCTCGCCCGATCCCGTGCCGCGCCGCACGATCTCCGCACCGAGGCCCTTCAGTTTGCCCTCGATGTTCTGGTATCCGCGGTCCAGGAATTCGGCCCCGCTTATCTCGGTCTGGCCTTCGGCGACGAGACTTGCGAGAATCAATGCGGCCCCGGCTCGGATGTCAGTGGCCTCAACGGGCGCGGCATAGAGACGGGGCTGACCCTTGATGATGGCCGCGCTGTCGACGATCCGGATATGCGCGCCCATGCGGGTCAGTTCGTCGGTGTAGTTATAGCGTGCGTCGAAAATCGTTTCTTCGATGATGGTGGTGCCGCGCGCGATCGCCGCCAGCACGCCGTGCGTGGGCTGCAGATCGGTGGGGAACCCCGGGAACGGCGCGGTCATGATGTCCACGGGCAAGGGCCGGCCGACGGCACGCAGGCGGATCCAGTCGGGACCCGTCGTGATGCCGGCTCCGGCTCGCCTGAGCACATCCAGCACGAATTCAAGGTCCTGAACTCTCGCGGCCTGGAGGGTGACATCGCCCCCGGCTGTGGCCGCGGCGTACAGGAACGTGCCCGCCTCGATGCGATCGGGAATCACCGCTGCACGACTCTCGCCGAGACGCGCAACTCCGCGTATGCGCACCGTCGCCGTATCGATTCCCTCGATGTCGGCGCCGGCAGCTCGGAGGAACTCCTGGCACGCGACCACTTCGGGCTCGCGCGAGGCGTTCTCGACAATGGTTGTGCCCTCAGCGAGGGACGCGGCCAGCATCAGGTTGACCGTGGCCCCGACGCTGCGGCTGCGTGGGTCCATGAAAATGCGGGTACCCTTGAGGCGCGACGCCTGGGCACGCATGACCCCGTGGCGCTCCACGACTTGCGCCCCGAGGACCTTGAATCCCTCAATATGGTAGTCGACAGGCCGGCTGCCGATAACGCAGCCGCCGGGCAGAGGCACTTCGCATTCGCCGAAGCGTGACAAAAGCGGGCCTGCCACGTAGAAGGAGCCCCGCATCTTGCGCACCAGGTCGTAAGGTGCGCTCACCGAGTTGACAGTGCTCGCGTCGATCTTGAGGGTCGTCGGGGCAATGAACTCACACTTCGCGCCGAGAGCGCGAAGCATCTCGATCATGACATTGACGTCATTGATGTCCGGGATATTGTCGAGCACGGTCTCGCCGTCAATCAGCAAAGAGGCGGCCAATAGCGGAAGCGTCCCGTTCTTTGAGCCACTGATCTGAACTCTGCCGGCAAGCGGCGTTCCGCCTGTGACAATAATCTCGTCCAAATGTCTCACTCCTGCTCATGGGAGGGAATGTGGTGGCCTGGAAGCAGACGACCGGTAGCGTGTGGTCACACAGGACTGTGTCGGCGGCCGCCCTCCGCACCCGCCGGGGATTGCTCTTCGCGCCCATTGTCGCACACGGCTATTGGGGAAGCATACCACCAAATGGGTGGAAGTTCAATGCCGCCACGGCCCGCGCCGAGGCGTACAGGGCTCCCGGTCACCCACGCACGCGGGAACGGAAGGGATAGGGGGATGAGACTGATGGCCGACAGGCCCACGGCACCTGCCGCAGACATCACGGCACCGAGAACGGCGCGCGTCTTGCGCCAACTCTACGCTTCGGACGCCTGCCCGTCGGTCCTCGGCGCGACTTCGCGAACAGCATCGGCGAGGACGACTACGCTATCGAGGGTGACCTCAAGAATTCCGCCGTCGCAATGGAACGTCGTCTCCTTGCCGTTGGTGCCGACGACCCTCAGACGCCCCTCGCCCAGTTCGGCGACCATGGGCGCATGGTGCGGGTGCACACCGAAGTACCCCATGACGCCGGGAGCAACGACCGATTGGGCGCCACTGTCGAACTGGACGCCGCGCTGCGTGATGATCTGGAGTTGGTATCCGAGCGGCATAGGCTTTACCCCGCAGCCGACTTGTTGGCAGTCGCCGCTACGTCGTCAATCGACGCGGCCATGCGGAAGGCGTCCTCAGGCAGGGCATCGTGCTTGCCCTCGAGGATCTCCTCGAAGCCGCGAATCGTCTCTTCGATGGATACATACGCGCCCGGGATGCCGGTGAAGACCTCAGCCACGGACATCGGCTGGGTGAGGAACTGCTGGATCCGGCGAGCGCGAGCGACGGTGAGTTTATCCTCGTCCGACAGCTCGTCGATACCGAGAATGGCGATGATGTCGCGCAGGTCCTTGTAGCGCTGCAGGATCTGCTGAACGCCCCGGGCGACCGCATAGTGTCGCTCGCCGACGACGCGCGGGTCGAGCAGGCGCGAGGTGGAGTCCAGCGGGTCCACGGCCGGGTAGATGGCCTGGGCGAACAGTTCGCGGGACAAGGACACGTTGGCGTCCAGATGGCTGAAGGTCGTCGCCGGGGCCGGGTCCGTGTAGTCGTCGGCCGGGACGTAGATCGCCTGCACCGAGGTGATGGCGCCGCGGTGCGTGGAGGTGATGCGCTCCTGCAGTTCGCCCATTTCGGTGGACAATGTGGGCTGGTAGCCGACCGCGGAAGGCATGCGGCCCAGCAGCGCCGAGACCTCGGAGCCGGCCTGGGTGAAGCGGAAAATGTTGTCTACGAACAGCAGCACATCCTGGCCCTCTTCGTCCCGGAAGTACTCGCACATCGTCAGCGCGGACAGGGCGATGCGAAGGCGGGCGCCCGGTGGCTCGTTCATCTGACCGAAGACGAGAATGGTCTGGCCGAGTACCCCGGCCTCTTCCATTTCCAGCCACGTGCTGTTGCCCTCACGCGTCCGTTCACCGACGCCCGCGAAGACGGAGACGCCCTCATGGCTGGTGGCGACGTTGTGGATGAGCTCCATGATCAGTACGGTCTTGCCTACGCCGGCTCCGCCGAACAGGCCGATCTTGCCGCCCCGGGGGAAGGGACAGAGCAGGTCGATGACCTTGACGCCGGTCTCGAACTGCTCCTCGGTGACGCTCTGCTCCTCGAACCCTGGGGGCTCGCGGTGGATTGGCCGCCGCTCCTTCTCATCGACCGGGCCCCTGCCGTCGATGGGGCGGCCGAGGAGGTCGAACATCCGACCGAGAGTCTCCTGACCCACGGGCACAGTAATCTGCCCCCCAGTGTCCTGCACGGGCATGCTGCGAACCAAGCCGTCGGTCGAGTCCATCGCCACGCAGCGCACCACGTCGTCACCCAGATGCTGGGCGACCTCGAGGATAAGGTCGATCTCTCTTGTTTCGTCCTGAATCCGCAGCGCCTGATACAGGGGCGGCAGGGAATCGGACGGGAAGCGGACGTCCACAACGGGTCCGCGGACTTGCACGACTGTGCCTTGAGCCATAATGTCATCCCAACCAGAAGAATGGTTCGCGATGGCCGAGCGTCCCCGTGGGGCCCCGTCCCGCAAAGCGGGACACCCCCACGGCTAGTTTGGTCTCACCGACGCAGCCCACATCTCGGTTTTCATTCTACACACGTAGCCGGCCACAGCGGCGGGCGCGCCCCTAGCCGGAGGCGAGGGCCTCGGCGCCGCTGATGACTTCAAGCAGTTCGGTGGTGATGTGCGCCTGGCGGGCCCGGTTGAGCTCCCGCGACAGGTTGACGATCAACTCGTCGGCGTTATCGGTCGCCGCCGTCATGGCGACCATCCGCGAGCCTTCCTCGGACGCAGCGGATTCCAGCAGCATGCGGTAAACAGCGGCATCAATGGCCCGGGGGAGCAGTGAACCCAGCAAGTCCGGTGCCGGCGGCTCGAAGATATAGTGGGCCGCGTCCCCGTTCTGGGCGCTCTCGATCGGCTCCACGGGCAGCAGTCGGCGAGCAATGGGCCGTTGCCGCATCGCTGATTCGAACTGGGTGTAAACCGCGTAGACGGCACCCACGCGTGCCTCCAGGAACTCGGTGCGCATGGTGTGCGCCAGGTGAAGGGCAACGTCGAGTCGCTGCGCGTCGTCCGGCATCTCGACGGCGTTGCAGACCGGATGGCCCAGCTTCGATACGAACTGCTGCACCTTCGGGCCGACGGTCCACAACTTCACCGGCTCATCGAAGCTGCCGACGAGCTCCTCTACTTCCCGGTGGAACATGACATTGTAGCTGCCGCATAGACCACGGCTGCCGCCGAAGAGCAGCAGCGCGACGGATTCGGCGTCGTTGTGCTCCAGCAGCGGGTCACGTGCAGAGCGTCCCAGTACGCGCGCCCGTTCTCAACCAGCCCTTGTACGCGCCGAAGCTTCGCCGCAGCGACCATTTTCATCGCACGCGTGATCTTTGCGATGCTCTGGACCGTGCGGATTTTGCGTCGTATCGCGCGAAGATTCTGAGGCATGGATTCATCCGCTGAATGGCGTGTTAGTGCTGTGCGGAGCGCCTGAGGGCGTCCGGGCTATCAAGGTCGTGTTGGGAAGGGCAACCATGGGCACGGGGTGACCCGCATTGCGGCACGGGTCGCGTGTAGGCCGTCTCACGGCCTCCGCGGGGCCCATATAGCGCGTCGCTCACGACGCGCTGTGACACCCCACGGCCATGCGTCATTTTGGCTTCTCAACACAACTCCGTCTGCTAGTCTGTATTGCCCGCGTGGACGCCCTTGGCTTCCGTGATCGCCTGACTGAGCTGCTCGGCGGTCTCATCGGACAGGTCAAGCGAGGATTCCATCACGGCGACGATCTGCGG
>JALGSS010000320.1 GCA_029821745.1 Candidatus Zipacnadia bacterium | reverse complement strand
GCACCGTCGGGCGGCCGAACCCGCGTGGCACGAGCGTGCCGTAGTTGGTGATGCCCCGGGCGCGCAGGTCGAGGCTGAGGACCTTGCCGCGGGATTCCTCGGGCAGCCGGTCGAGGATGGCGGCGTCAGTGACCGGCGCGAAGCCCGTCAGGCGCACGCCGCCAGTGAAGCGGACCGTCTCGCTCGGGTACGCGGAGTAGGTGATCGGTGCTTCCAGCGTGCCGCTGTCCTCTTGGGATAGGGCGAAACCGGCGGCCATGGGGTAGTCGCCGCCGCGCACGTAGACGGTAACGCCGCCGGCAGGCAGTTCGCCATTCGCCTTGAGTGCGCGGATGGCATCACGGGCACGCTCGAGCGTGGCGAAGGGCTCGTCCTCCGTGCCCCGGTTCTCGTCCGAGCCGTCGGTCGCAACGTATAGCTTCACGCCAGGTGCGGGGCGTTGCCAAGGCTCAACACGGTGCCACGCCGGGTCTCGCGCGGGGAGGCCGGCCCGGAGGCGCTCGGCCTCCTTGGTGCGTTCCTGTGCCTCCCAGACAAGGTGCTTCGGCGCGTCCTCGATGGTCTCCACGACACCGAACGCATCACGGGCTGCGGCGTATTCCTGCTCGCGAACGTACGTCTCGGCGATGCGCAACTGGGCGTCGCACTTGTACGGGGCAGGAGCGTCGGCGGCAGTGACGATGGTGGCGTAGGCATCACGAGCGGAGCCGTACTCCCCGGCCTCCCAGCATGTGTGGGCAAACTCGAGGAGTGCATCGAGTTTCTGGCGCACGGGAATCCCTTCTAGTTCGGCGATCTTCGCGTATTCGCCGCGGGCGGAGGCGTAGTCACCTTCGTTGCGGTAGCTGCGCGCGATGTTGAGGCGCGCATTGAGCTTGTCGGCGGGCGAGACCTCGTCAAGCTCGAGCACTCTGGCGAGGGCGCCGCGCGGCATCGTCACGCCGGTGGCCACGCGAGAGAGTTGCAGGATCCGGTCAAGGGCCATCTTCCTGTACCCGCCGGTCAGTCCCGGCGTGTCGAGCACCGCGCCGAATTCCGCGGCCGCCTCGGCGAGCTGCCTGCGTTCTGCGAGGGATTCGCCCAGACGCAGGTGAGCCACGGCCGCGGTGTGTGGATGAAGCTCCTGCAGCCCGACAATCTCACGGTAGACAGCCGCAGCGGCGGCGAAGCTGCCGTCCTCGAAGCGTTCGTTGGCGGTGTCGAAGCGCTGCGCTACCTCCTCGGACATTGGGGCATAGAACTGAGCGCGCGCGAGTATCTCCGTCGGTGAGAGGGCGCGGTCATAGATGACCACTTCGTCGACATCAAGGATGACTGAGCCGAACCCGAAGCCGGCGTACCCGACGCGGAAAGTAGCTCCGGGGGCGGGGGGCGTGTATGAGCCGGTGTGTTCCCGTCGGGCGGCGAGCAAGCCGTTGAGGTACACGCGCATCTCCTCGCCGTCCCAGGTACCCACGAGGTGGAGCCAGACGCCATCGGCAGCGGGTTCGGTGGTCGTGCCGATGGAGTTGATGGGTCGCGGGCGCCCCAACTCGAAACCGATCGTGCGGAGCGGGTATGTGGTCGTGAGGCGCCACCCGTCCCAGTAGCCGATCCCGATCGAGAGCAGCGTGCCGTTGGTGGCCTCGCTATTGCCGCGGTGCGCGCCGGGGCCGTTCTTGCGGACCCATGCCTCGACGGTGAAGGTCCGGTCCGGCACGTCGAAGGGCTTGGCGGAGAATATGCCCTGATCCAGGCGGACGGCGGATTTCTGCGGCCAGCGGCCCTCGATGACCTGGAGTTGTTCGGGCGGCGCCCCAGCCTTGCGGGCTAGGGAGAATGTCAGGTCGTCGCCCTTGCCCGTGAGATTAGGCACTCTCTTGCCGTCTTCGCGCACATTCTCGAAGGTGTAGTAGCGCAGGACGCTCGGATCCTCGCTCGTGGCAGTGCGGTGGGTGAGCCACTGGTCATAGGACCCACCAGGTTGCTGAGCCCACGCCGGGTGCGCGGCCATGGCGAGTAATGCGACGGCAACGGTCGCGAGGAGCAGGTGCTGCCGGACTGACATGAGAGTACCTCCGAATCATGATTGCCGGGTGCGTGGCGCGGCTAGTCCTCGTCATCGGGTCCTCTGAGATCAATGCCGTCGATCAGGCGCTTCAGGAGCGTGTCGCCATCGTCTGCCTCTTCGTAGTCGTAGGACACCTCAAGCTGCTCGACGAGAGTCTTGAACTCGCCGTTTTCCTCCATGATCTCCTGCAACTGGCCGTCCGTCTGGCGGGCGGCGGCCTCAACCGTCGACAAGTCGACGCTGAGCCCGAGAAGCTCGCTCAGCTTGGCGAGAACCTTCAGGATGCTCCTCGGGTAGTTGGGCATGTCCAGGAACGGGTAGTGGGGGACCTCCACGACTATATTGCGCATCGCGATCCCGCGCTCCAGGCACGCCCGGGACATGTATGTGATCAGGCCCGACGGGCCGGAATAGTCGGTGAACTGGACGTCTGGCCCGCGAAGCCTGTCGTTGAGGGCTGGGTCGGCGGAGGAGCAGCGCAGGCGCGGCTCGCGTGTATGCGGGATCGGGCTTGAGACGCTGCCAATGAAGTAGATCTCACTCACGCCGAAGGTCCGCGTCAACTCGAAGATGCACTCGGAGTACGCGCCCCAGCGGATGTGCGGCTCCTCCCCGCGGAACAGTATGAGGTCAGGGTTCTTCGCGTAATGGAATTCGTTGCTTGGGAAGACGACCTGCTTGATGACCCCGTCCTTGATCTCGGTGTGGGGTCGGAATACCGCCGAGAACTCCATCGGGTTGATGTTGCTGACGCGCGTCTGCTCGCCATCGACGAAGACCGTGATCGGGACGGTGGAGACGGGGAAGTTGAGGATGTAGAAATCCAGCGGGCTGATGGCTGCGAGAGGCTCAGCAGCCATCGTGTCAACAATATGGCGCACCGCGCCCGTGGAGACGTTCCCGGCGTCCATCCAACCCGTGAAGCCCAGTATCAAGGGCGGGTTGCTTAGAGACGGTTGCGCCTGGATGCTGAGTTCTTCCATCTCGCGTCACCTCTCTGGCTCATGCAGGACTGCCGGAGTATCGGTCGTGGTCTTCTTCGCCCTCGGATGGGTGTGAGACCTGCCGATGGGAACTCAAGGCAGCAGTTGGATGCGGTCGACCTCGATGGTCGCGCCCTTGATATCGACGGGATCCAGCCGAAGGCCGTCGATGATCCCGGCCCAGTTGGGATTCGAGGCCACGTCCAGTGAATACTCGTGCCAGCGACCGTCCAGGAAGACGGTGAAATGGACGCTGCTTTGCTCAGACAGGGCACGCTCGACGGTCGACCAGAAGAACTGCCCCACTCCCGTTTCCGGCGCGCCCTCCGGGGGCGTGACTCGCATTCGGACGCTCGCCCGGCGCCGAGCTTCGGGATCCACGTAGTTGGGCGGCGCGTTGAACTGCGGGTCATTGCTGGTGGATGTGGCGACCAGTGAGCCGTGGGCGAAGTGCAGGTCTTCGACGCCGCTGCTGCGCCATCCCTCGATGTCGAAGTCAAAGGCCCAGCGATTCGCCCGCGGGAGCTGGAGTTCGTAGATCGGCGCGTCGAGGCCGACGTCCGGCGATGGAGCGCTCGGGCAGAACACGTCGCGGACCTGCTGCAGATACGCCGCTCCGTACTCTACGCTGGGCTCGAGAATTGAGCCTTCGCCCCACTCGTTCCACGCCTCGATCATCACGATCCGGTCCGCGTTGACGTGCTCGCGCGCGAGACTCAGGGAGCGCTTGAAGAGCTCAGGGGTGCTTCCGGTGCGGACGAGGTCACAGTCGCGCAGCCACGGGCGGCGGTCCCATCCCGGCATCACGGTGGGCCAGAAGCGCCCGCCGGTGATCCCGCGCCAGTGTTTCCACAGGCCCAGGCCCTGCTCGACGAGGTGTTCGTAGCTGGCTTCGGCGTACGTCCCAGGTCCCGTCTGGCCGGTGCCTGCATACGGGTAGTTATACAGGCAGAATGCCTCGGCCCCGGCGGCGAAGGAGTCCTTGACGGCCTGTTCGCCCATGATGTTGCCCTCGCAGAAGACGAGGTAGGCGTCGGGCAGACCTGCCTGCTCACAGCGGCGGTTCAGCAGGCTGAATGCGTCTCGCGCGCCCTCGACCCCCAGGTTCTTGACGAAGCTGTAGCCGGAGAGGATCATGACCACCGGGCGGTCGTCGATCTTGAGGTATGACGGGTGGGCCAGGTACTTATCGACGACGAGTTCGGCGAACTGCTCGAACTCCTCACGGGTCTGGGTCTCCACCGGGGCGTGGTTGCACCAGTTCAGGCAGAACCGGAACTTGTCGATGAATCTGGACTTCAGGAGCCCATCAGCGAGGGCGGCTTCGAGCCTCTCACTGCCCTGGAAGATGTAGTGGTCGAAGGCGAAGAAGGACACGCCGTGTTCGAGAGCCCACTTGATGTGCCAGTCAGCCGCGACGGGATCTCCCTCCGGGTAGTAGCCCAATAGCGGGTGCTGGACGTCCTCATTGGCCTTGATGCAGTACCAGCGACTGGGATCGCTCCAGCCTGGGAAGTAGTAGGCGCCTACCAACATATCAGGCTGCGGGGTCACGGGCTCAGGGACGTCAGCGGCCTGACAGATGCATGGCATCATTAGCACCACCAGAAGCGTGAGTACTCGTCGGTTCGAGCTTGGCATTGTCAACTGTCCCTCACTGGCTTGGGATATCGGTGACTCACGAGGTATATACGCCGCGAGGGTGCTGAGCGCCTCCTGAAGGATACAGCACGTGATTCGCGAATAGGTAACCAATTAACGCGTCCGATGAGCGCCCCGAGGTGAGACGGATGGCACGGGCACGCTACACGTCGCTGCCGCGCCGCAGTCTGATGCCGGTTCTGGTCGCGATTCTCGCCCAGGCCGGGCGCGGAAGCGAGCGCGGGAGAACTTCTGGGCCCAGGCGCGAGCCCAGAACCCGGCGTCGGGCCTCGCTCTGGAGGAAATCTCGCTGAATGTGGAGCACGGGCTCGTCTCGTCCCAGGAGACCAAGGAGAAGACGGTCACGATCAACCTGGCCGACGAGGAGTTTTCGGTGGAGTGGAGCGTGACCTTGCCCACGAAGCTGAAGGGCGATACCGCGTACATCTGCCGGGCCGGGCTTGCGGGCTATGACAACGTGTGGGATGAGCGGGAACTGGTGCTGAAGGGCCCGAGCGGCGACTGGGTGATCATCAAGGCCGGCAACACGATCCGCATTGGGCGCGCGGCTGACCTGGAGCACAAATGGGTCGCCGGCGAGGTGCTGTGGGCAGGACTCTCCAACGACCCGATCGACGTAGCGCAACTGGAAGGCACCGAGGAGTACGCGACCGTCGATGCGGCCCTGGACGCCATCGTCGAGGCCGCGGACCCTGGAGGCCCCATGGGGTCGAAGCGGATCTTCTGGCGCTGGTTCGCGCAGAACAACCCTCGGCAGATCATCATGGCCCGCATCAAGGGCAAGGACTACATCCTGCATGCCTTCGCCGACAAGGTGATGCTGGCGACGGAGACGTCCGGCGTGCAGTTCGGCCGCATCTGGTACTTCCCTGGTGAGGAGCGCAAGTGGTTGTGGGATCGGGGCATCAAGCCGTACGTTCCGCTGAAGAAGGTGTATCTGCTGCACTTGAAGGGACAGGGAACCACCGGGGGCTACAAGGAGATGGACTCGTGGATCTTGTTCCCGAGTCCGCCTGACAAGAAGGGGAAGATCAGGATCCCCGACCCTTAACCCTTACTGGCTTGGGTCGGTGTACATCACGGACGTGGACAACACAGTGGGTCCGTTCAGCGACAGCCACAGTGTGTCCCTGGCGCTGGCGGCTCTCAGGGGCAAGGATGGTGAGAAGGTGTCCGTGACGGTTCCGGGCACCGGGCTGACGATCGACGCCGAGAGTGCACCGGAGCCTTCGGAGGACCGTCCACCCATCGAGGCGGTGCAGCTTCTCACCGAGGCGATGATTGAGAAGGGCCCCGTCCGACTGGATCAGGAGGAGGGCAAGCTGAAGTTCCGCAGCGTCCGACTGGATCAGGAGGAGGGCAAGCTGAAGTTCCGCAGCTTCCCGCCGGGCTACCTGAACGAGCTTCTGTACGCGGATAGCAAGTACGGGCCCGAAGACTATCAGCGGCGGGTCGTGGAGTACTTCAAGGGCCTGGACGACAGTGATGACGAGAGCAAGCAGCGACTGGTGAAGGCGCTGAGTATCAAGCCTGTTCTGAGTTCGAGCGGGGGCCATCCCGGTGTTGCGCTGTCCGCCAAAGGGACTGACTGGCGCAAGGAGGGCGTGGTCTTCGACCCGTGGACTAATCAGGGCGGAGAGAGCAGCCCGTCGGAAGTCTGGTTGGAGGAGCATGAAGCGGGTAAGACCGGCACTGCGAGGAGGCCCGACCCTCCCGTCCGAGTGGCTGTGCGAGGGCCCGTCGCGCTACGCTTCGGCACGGGCGGCGCGCAGGTTGGCTGGAGTGCTTTCGGCAGTGTTTCGGGGGGCAGCGGCGTGCGCCTGAGCCGGACGAAGGGCATCGGCGAAATGCGCTACTACGCGGCCTTTCCGGCGTCGACGACCATGTCCCTGGAAGCGACAGACAGTGGGACCTTCGAGGTGCTGGTGCGTGCCGGCGAGGGGCGTCTCATTGACTTCCCCGATGTGAGTTGCCGCCGTGGGCAGCGGTTCACGATGAAGATCACGAAGACGGGCGCCGATACACTCTCCGGTCCTGGAGGCTCAATTGCCGGCAAACTGTATGACCTGTCGGATACGACAAGGAACGAAGAGGTGCTGCCGGCCAAATCGGGCAAGTTCGACCATAAGACGCGCGGGAAGTTCACGCGGATCGAGCTGCAGGTGAACGTGCCGAAGCCGGGCACGTACAGCCTCAGGATCACGCAGGCTGTCAGCCTGAGCCCGACCTGGGGAGATGTGATGTCCGCGCCCGAGCACGACTACGAAGTGACGGTATCGCTGGAGAGCCTGCAGTAGCGTGATGGACGGAGACAGGGGGAATTGGCCGTGAGCCCAGATCGGTCGACATGCTTGAGGACGCACGCTCTGCCTTTGGTCCTGATTCTGTGTGCGATGACACCTGCGGCGTGGTGCGATGGGACGATCGCCGGCGCGGACCCCGTGGTGCTGCATGAGGATGGCGCGTGGTGCTGGTTTGAGGACGAGCGCGCGATCATCCATGGAGACGCGCTCATCGTCGGTACGGTAGCGGACGGCCGCAACCCGGACGGCACGAGAAACGCCGGGCGGCGCGGCCACATCGAGGTGGTCACCTTCGACCTGGCGAGGATGCAGCGGGTCGGGAGCGTGGTGCTGCACTCGAACCTGCAGGCGGACGATCACAACTCCCCGGCGTTCATGGCCCGAGCCGACGGGCGCATCCTGGCCGTCTACGCCAAGCATGGACCCGAGAACCACTTCCACTACCGGATCACCACGCGACCCGGGGACACAATGCACTGGGAGCCCGAGCGCACCTTCACACCCAGCGCGAATTCGCGCATCACCTACTCGAACCTGTTCCGCTTGAGCGCTGAGAATGCGGGCCGGGGGCGTATCTACGACTTTTTCCGCGGGCTGGACAACAGCTTCAAGCCCTCCTATGTGTACTCCAACGACGGTGGGGAGAGCTGGCATAAGGGCAGCGTGGTCATCAACGTTCCCAGTAAGGTGAAGCACCGGCCGTACGCCAAGTATGCGTCGAACGGCACCGACACAGTGCACATCGTCTACACAGAAGGGCACCCGCGCAATTACGACAACAGCGTCTATCACGTCTTCTATCGAGACGGCCACTTGCACCGTTCAGACGGCACTGTAATCCGCCCTCTGTCGCAGGGACTCGTCGAGCCGGAAGAGGGCACGCGCATCTTCCAGGGCGACGCGGACAACGTGGCCTGGACCAGTGACATCCACGTCGACGGCGAGGGACGGCCCTACGTGGTCTACTCGGTGCAGAAGGATTCGGCGGGTCTGCCGACAGGACAGGGCGGAGAGGATCACCGTTACCGCTACGCCTGGTGGGACGGCTCTGAGTGGAATGACCATGAGATCGCCTATGGAGGCGCGCGCTTGTATGCCCGGGAGGACGATTACACGGGCAATGTCGCCCTTGATCCACAGAACCTGAGCCGCGTGTACATCTCGACGAACGTGGACCCCGTCAGCGGGAAGCCTCTGGCGTCGGGACACTACGAGATTTTCGAGGGCGTGACCGGCGACGGCGGCGCCACGTGGGAGTGGCAAGCCGTCACCGAAGGTTCAGCCGTGGACAACCTGCGGCCCATTGTCCCCATCAGCCGAGGGCGTGACCGGCGACGGCGGCGCCACGTGGGAGTGGCAAGCCGTCACCGAAGGTTCAGCCGTGGACAACCTGCGGCCCATTGTCCCCATCAGCAACGGTCTGTACCGGGCCCTGTTGTGGCTGCGGGGCACCTACAAGTCATACACGAACTACGACCTGGATGTAGTCGGGATCGTGGGTCGGCAGTAGGGGCGTGTTGAGAAGGGCAATCATGGGCGCGGGGTGTCACGGTGTGTGTGACGGAGCCCCGTGCAAGGCGTCTCACACACAATGATACCCCACGGCCACGCGTCGATAGTCCTTCAACGCAACCTTGGACCCGTCACTCAGCGTCTGTGCCGGGCTCCAGAGTCAGGATGAACTCGCCCAGGCCGATCTCGGAGTGGAATATCTGCGGCGCGACGGGCGTCGCGCTGGTTGTCGCGGCATACAGCGCCCGGTACGAACCGTCTCCGAGTTGCTCCAGTTCGCCAGTGCCGTCGAGGGTCGACAGCGCGAGGAAGTAGCAGTTCTTGTTGTTGCCGTCGTCCTTCGAGCCGTCGAGCAGCGCCGGACCACCCTCGCCGAAGTCCCATTTGAGCCCGTCGCGCGAGAATTGCAGCGTCGGCACTGCTCTCCCTGTGTTGTCGCCGGTGAATGTGATGCGGACGAACAGCGGGCCGCCGGGCGCCTGCCTCGCATAGCCGATCTGGTTCCCCAGTTGGGCGAGACCGGACCGCTCGCGCTGTGACCAGTCGTAGGTCGTTGGGTCATCCGAGCGGACGCGGAAGTACCCCTGAGCCTGACCCGCGACGTTGGCGGCCACGTACATCCAGAACGGTCGCTTGTCGGCATCCCAGGGGACGTAGATGACCTCCTCGTGGTGGAGGGCCGTGCGTGTGGGGTCCTCCATGTTCACCATGACCCCGCGGCTGGTGGAGTTCCGCTGCCACGAAAAGCCATCATCGCTGGTGAAGAGCACAATGCGGTCCACCCCGGCGACTTCGGTGGCGTCCGACAGGTCCACATCCGGGCTCGAGTTCCCCTGAACCTGCGCGTACATGTAGTAGGTCCCATCCACCTTCACGACTTCGGGC
>JALGSS010000319.1 GCA_029821745.1 Candidatus Zipacnadia bacterium | reverse complement strand
CGGGCCGCCGGGGATGAAATCTGGGTCTACAACATCCCCGCCACGCTGGAAGCGCCGCCGCAGATTCACCGACTGTGGTTCTGGCAGGCGCAACAGTACGGTGCTGTGGGGGCCCAACTCTGGAACGTGAACTTCTACCGTGAGATTGACCCGTGGGAGGACATCACGCCGAAGCCGTATCCCGTGGGACGAGGGGAGAACAAGGGCAAGTACATCTACGATGCCGGGCAGGCCATCATGATCTACCCCAATCCCGCGGGGGAGGGGCGCCCGTTGCCCTGTCTGCGCCTGAAGCTCCTGAAGAAGGGCATCGATGACTTCGAGTACCTGACGATTCTGCTGGAGCGGCTGGAGGATCAGGCGAGAGCTCGCGGAGAAGACGATCCGGCGTCCGCTGCGCGGGCGCGCGTGCGGGAGATCACCTCGGAACTGATCAGGGATATCGGGAAGTACAATCTGGATGCGGGAGACCTGGAGCGGCTGCGGCGGCGAGTTGCGGAGCAGATCGAAGAAACCGATCGGGGCCGCTGACCGCTACAGGATGCAGCCGGTCCTACGCAATCGGGTATCCCATGTCTGAGACTACTGCGCGCCGCCAAGGGCCCTCAAAGCCTTGATGGCGTACCAAGTCGCGGCGATAGTCGGCACGCGGCCCGGTGTGTGGGCATACCCGCCGGATGCGTGCCGGCAACGGACCAGATACGAACGCGTGGCGTCGGCCTCAGGTCCGGCCGGGAGCTTCCCGAGATGCTCCAGAGCCAGCACGCACTGGGCGGTGTTGCGCACGGTGGAGTGCTCGGAGCTCGGCCAGCCAAAACCGCCATCATTGCGGCGACAGGCCAGCAGCCATTCGACGCATTCCTCCGGCCGGTCCGGTGACGCGCCGAGGGCCGCGAGACCGTCCAGCGCGTTGAGAGTGTACCCGCTTGATGCTGACCCGCCGCCATGCTTGAAGCCACCCTCGTCAGTCTGCAGTTGCCGCAGGTACGCGGACATCTTCCCCGCGTCGCTGATCTCTGCCCCCAGCGCCTTCAGAGCAACGGCCTTATACCCCGTATAGTCTGCGGCGGAAGTCCACCCGGGGTGGTAGGCCATCCTGCCGGTGACCGGGGACGACCCGTTGCCTCCATCTTCGTTGATGATTCCGTTGAGCCATGAAGCGGTCTTGCCCGGATCGACGAGGTCGCGACCGAGGGTCTGAAGAGCCCCGATGGCCAGAGCGGTCCACGCGGTGTTCGAGTGCCACCCTGGCTCTCCAGCGTACCCGCCGTCGTCATTGTGGCAGCTCTCCATCCACGCCGCACAGGCATCGGCGTCGGCCGGCTCGGAGCCGAGTATTGCCAGGGCCTCGACGGCCCGGACCGTGGAATCCATGTCTGATGGCAGGTTGGTGGAGACACCGAAGCCGCCGTCGGGATTCTGGCAGGAGCGAAGCCAGTTCACCACGGCTTCCTTCTCAGGGGGCGCTGCCGGAGGGTCTTCCACCGGTGCGAAAGTGTCCGCGCGCCCGGCGTAGATGAGCACGTTCGCCACGCCCATCGTCCAGTCGTGCCGCCAGCGAGTCCGCATCTCCACGAGTGTGTCATAGACACTGGCAGCGAAGTCGCGGTAGAGCCGGTCGCCTGTGACGTCGTACAGGTAAGCCCACGCCTCCAGCATGTCCCCGCAGGCGTCGATGAAATGGATGGTCTCGCCGCCGGGGTAATTGTGGTACATGATGCCCAGCTTCTCGGGCATGGCGCCGCGGCTCATCTGCCACTTCGCGATGCGTTCGAGGGCGGGCAGGAACTGCATATCCCCGGTCATCTCGGAGTATCGCGCGATGCCCACGGCACAGATCGCGGCCATGTGAGGACACTCGTCCGAGGCGTTCCACACTCCGGCTCCATTGTGGCTGGCGGGCACGGCGCCGTCTTCGCGCAGGCCGGCGGTGAGATAGCTGAGCAGCTTGCGCATGGCACGCAGATACCGCGGGTTGTGGGTGGCGCGATACAGTTCGCCGAGGGCCCAGCAGGCGCGGCCGTAAGCCCGGGAGCCGATGCCGCCGCCCTTCCGGCCTCCGTCGAACATCTGGCCGGACGGAAGCATGCTACGGGAGAAGGCGCGCCCCGCAAGATCGGCGGCGAGGAGAGTGCGGCGGTCCCCGGTGAGGTAGTAGCGGAACAGTTGGCCTTCGATCCACGTGTGGGTGAGGGTCAGGCCGCCGTTGTTGTGGTCAGACGGGTAATGGGAGTGATGGATCCCGATCTCCCGCGGGTTGGGGCTGTAGTGGCATACGTCGATGTCCTGGCTATGCAGAGACCAGTCCAGGGCGAAGTCCAGCCACTTGCGGTCACCGGTTCGCGCCCACTGCATGAAGAAGGCCTTGTGGGCGTCGATCTCGCTATTGATGTGGTTGATGTCGCCGTAGTGGACCATGTCGTAAGATGTACTCGCCCGGCGCTGCTGTTCAGTGATGCGCCGCCCCACGGCGTACTCGAAAATGGCGTCGATCTGCGCGTGTTTCTCGGACGGGATGGGGAAATTCCCCAGGCCGACTGAGTCGAAGTACCACTGAGCGCCGGGGTACAGCACCGGAGGGTACTCGAACTGCGCGGCGACCTGCGCCGGATCGCTCCCCTCGAACGACAGCAGGATATTGTGGGTCTTCGCAGCGCCACGGCCAAATCGGCGTGGCGCGGCCATCGGTGACCAGAGCTCGATGCGGACAGCGTCGTCCGAGACCTCGATGCCCTTGGCAAACTGCTGCCAGAACCGGCGCACGGCGAGCGTCATGCCGCTCGTGCTCACCCATCCGGCGGCGCGCTTGCCTGAAGCCGCCTCCGTATCGCCCAGACTGACGGCATAGTGGTCCATACTATCCTGGCGCAGGCTCGCGGTCTGACCTGCCGGCCGTTGGATCGAGACCGGTCCGTCGCCGCCGAAGACCACCGCACCGGGAGTCAGAGCGCCCGGGAGGACGAAGGTCATCTCCTGCAACTGCACCTCGGGCTCGTCAGTGACCAGGAGGAAGCTGGGGGCGATCTCAACGCGCCGGAGCCCGGCGTGGAGTGTGAAGCGGACCTCGTAGGTAAAGGGGGCTTCGGCGCCGTCGGACAGCATGCCCTCAACCACCACGGTTTTGCGCAGGAAGCCATTGGTCTCGACGCGCACCTTGCGGGGGGCGAGACTGGCCTTGAAGGTGCGGTCAGAGAACCGTGCCACCATGTCCCACTGGCCGTTGAGGGGAAGCGGCGCGCCACCGATGGGTGTGAACGCGCCGGTGCCATCAGAGACTCTGAAGAGCACAGGCATCGGGCGGAAGCCGGGCACCGGTTCGCCCTCCGCGGGGCTGTCGAGGTTCAGTTCCGCGCTCCCGCTGGGCGGGATGTCCGCGATGGTATCGATGAGCAGCCACCGGACGGTGCCATCGCGCCACAAAGCCAGGGGTTGCGCCTGGTGGAGAAGATAGCGGTCCCGCGAATCGCGCAATCTGAGGTCCCCATGACTGCCCAGAGCCCCCTCAGGGAAGGGGATGCCCATGGTGATAGGTTGACGCTCACCAGGCGAGCCCTGAGCCGTAAGTGTGACGGGCGAAGCCAGGCGCGACGGCGCGTCCGCCTGCTGAAGGAAACGCGCGACCGAGGCCGGCTCCTTGAGATACTCATTGGGCGGCGAGGTGTCGGTGCGGGTATCGCTCAATGTAAGTCGCCCCTCGCCACGGGCGGAGCAGAGCAACTCCACATCCATCTTTCCCTGCCAGGCGGTCAGCGCAAACAGGTCGAGCTCGAGTGGGCTGAATTCCCGACACTGAAGTACGAGAGCTTCCGGCTCCGAGCCATCGACAGGGCAGGCGTAGAGGGTATACTCGACGTCGCCTGCGCCCTCCACGTCGAAGAACAGGACGGGCCAGTCCTTCATGTCCACGGGCAATAGCCGGCGCATGGACGCCAGCTTCCCAGTAGACGGCGCGAGAGCGCCAGCGCGAAGTTGTGTACCCTCATCGGCGTACCAGGCGGCCATCCTCTCCTCGCGGGTCGCGTTGAGCCACTCGGCCGACGGACGAGCGCGCAACTCCGCGGGGACTTCATGCTCGATTCTCAGATTGTCGACCCACAACTCACCTCGCGCGGTGCGTTGCGACACCAGCTCCACCATGCTGAGACTCCGGGCCGGGCGACGCAGCGCAACGGTCCCCCGGCTCTGTTCATCGATGCGCACCGCCACGGTCCCGGCGGGAGGATCCAGTAGCAGCTCGACGTCGTGCCACTGGCCGTCCTGCCAAGATACGGGCGGATCAAACCCGGCCCAGCCTTTGCCCTGCCACGTCTTCAACTCGCTCCCGGAGAAGAACAGGTCAAGCAGTACGCCCCCGTCGAACAGGTGCAGTCCCGAGTCCTGCGCGATCGCCCCGGCTTCCCCCTTCTTGAACATGAGGCGGAGACTGATGCGATGCCGCCCGGTCCTGGACGGCAACCCGTGGCGGATCCAGCACGTGGCATCGGACAGCGCCGAGTGGTCGTCGAGGATTCGCAAAGCATGGTTGCCCTCGCCCAGGTCGACGATCCAGGCGGACGTGTCGGTGTTCTCCAGCAGATTCCACCCATTCGCGCCGCCCACGAAGCGCCCCACGGGCATGTCATCGAAGCCCTCGACGAGGACCTCCCGGAAAGCGTCGTTGTCCTGCGCCGACACGGGTGACACCGTGATCAATAGGGGAATGGCCGCGCACATCAGAAGCCGTAGCATACATCGCACCTGCCTCCTGGAATCGCGTTCAGTCTTGGTTGCTTCGCGCGCGAGGCAGCGCTCACCTGCTCCGGAAAGTGTTGGTCTGCACTGCGCGTAGTACGAATAGTAGAGAGGGAGCCGAGACATCGACCGAGCGGATCATTCGGGGCGCATAGCAGTGACGGTGGCGGATGGCAGTCTCTGGCCTCCCTTGAGCTTCGGCATCGGCATCGAGGGCTTCGACGAGGCTGGGTGGCAGCGAGTGGCCGGCGGCACCGTGTCCCTCGGTTTTCTGCGTCTTGAACTCTCAGGGGCGACCATGCACTACCAGAGCGGCGGGGTGATTCCATCGCCCACGGAAGGCGTGAACGGCTCGGCTCATCTTGCCAAGGCGCTCTTGCCCAGGCACGGGTAGGTGTCGATGTACTGCGGGTACACCGACCAGATCACGAAGCCGCCGGTGTTGAGGCGGCGGGTAATCTGGATCTGGCGGATCGCATCCGCCGGGCTGCGGTGTTCAAGCAGACCAATGCCCGGGTAACAGGGGATCTTGCCCCCGACGATGTCGAGCTGGTGCCTCACCAGGCCCTCGAACTCAGCGTCGCTTCCGGTGTAGTTCATGGGGCAGACGAAGTCCAGGTAGCCCTTGTCGATCCATAGCTTCCAGTCCTGCCCCACGTCGTCGCGACACTGCGGGAAGCTCTTGAACACTGCCGCCGAGATCATGCAGTCGGGCGCAACGCGGCGCACTTCATCATGCACCTCACGCACGAGGCGTGTGATGTTGTCGCGTCGGAACTGCAGCCACTCCTCGCGCAGGGGACTGTCGCCGAGGACATCCTGCGGCCAGTGTTCGAGCGTGCGGCCGATCCGCTTCTCGAACTTACTCCGGCACGTGGGGCAGTAGCAGTGCTTACTGTCCGGGTACCGGATGTAGTCGAAGTGGATTCCCGCCACGCCGTCCATCTTCGCAGCCTCGACCATCGCGTCTCGTTGGAGCGCCACATTGCGGTCGTCCGACGGGCAGAGCTGTTCGCTCGGCTCACCATTGACGTCGACCTGAAGCCGCCCCTCGGCTTCGAGGGTCTCGACAAACTCCCTGGGCGCGTGACCGTGGGGCTGGTAGTTGGTCATCCACACGTG
>JALGSS010000318.1 GCA_029821745.1 Candidatus Zipacnadia bacterium | reverse complement strand
AAGATGGGCATGTGCTTCCAGTACTCGGCCCTCTTCGACTCGATGACGGTGGGCGACAATGTCGCCTTCGGGCTGCGACGCCAGGGCAAGCTCTCTGAGGACGAGATACGCCGACGGGTCATCGCGCATCTCGAGGACGTGGGGCTGCACGGTTCGCCCGACCGTATGCCGTCGGAGTTGTCCGGCGGCATGCGCAAGCGCGTGGGAATCGCTCGGGCGCTCATTATGCAGCCGGATATCCTTCTCTATGACGAGCCCAGTGCCGGTCTCGACCCGATCATGGCGGCCGTCATCGATGAACTGGTGCTTGAAGTCACCGAGAAGCACTCGATCACATCGGTCGTCGTGACCCATGAGGTCGAGGAGCTGTTCGGAATTTCCGACCGCGTGATGATGATCCACGAGGGTCGCGTGGTCGCCTGTGATACGCCGGAGGCGCTGCGAGCCGCGCCGCATCCCGTCGTTCGCCAGTTCGTCGAGGGATCCACGCGCGGCCCGATCGCCGTCTAGAACCGGAGCAGGGCCGACTGTCGCCAGACTCGCACACGCTACGATGGGCATGACGTCCACAACAGGCCAGGCAGCTTCATTGAGCCGGGCGCGTTACTTTCACACCGTTTCGCGTCAGCGGAACGGCCCCTGAACATCCCGGGCCCCACAGGCCGGGGACAATGCATCGGAGTTGACCAAAACGTGGTCGCCGAAGCAAGAGTCGGGATATTGGCTCTGGTCGTCGTTATGTTGGTCGTAGGCACGCTCACCTTCCTGTCTGGGCATTGGGGATGGGTGACGGCGCAGCACCTCCTGGTCCACTTCAGGAATGTGGAGGGGCTCACCGAGGGGTCCGAGGTGCTGTTCTCGGGGATGGAGATCGGGCGTGTGCTCGAGATACGGCTTGCCACTCCCGAAGAACAGAAGGAATTCAAGGACTGCCCGATCGTTGCGCACCTTGTTATCAAGAAGGACATGCTGCTCAAGGACACCGACGAATTCATCATCACCCAGTCGGGGATGCTCGGCAACACCCACGTGGCGGTCCGCCGGAAGACCAAGGCGGAGCGGGACGCCGTGGCGGCGCTTCAGGGAGAGAAGGCTAGGACTCCGAAGCCACTGGCGAGTGGCGACCACCTGGCGGGGACCAAGGCCGTCGGGATCACGGAGCTTGGGGACGATGCTCGGGCCCTTCTGGCCCAGATCAAGGCATCGATCGA
This sequence comes from Candidatus Zipacnadia bacterium, assembly GCA_029821745.1. Lineage (GTDB taxonomy): Bacteria > Armatimonadota > Zipacnadia > Zipacnadales > JABUFB01 > JALGSS01. The sequence continues at coordinate 4,646 of JALGSS010000318.1, read as the reverse complement.
GGATTTCAGTACGGTATACGCGGGGCCTGAGATCCGCGAGCAGTTGCCCGCTATCCTCGCCAACGTTGAGCGGGCGACGGCCCACGCCGTCGAGTTCTCTGAAGTGTTGGCAAGCGTGGCCATCACCAACGAGCGGCGCATCGGGCAGATCGCCGGGGACATCGCTCTCGCGGCCAACGAACTGAGCGTGAGCGCCGAGCGTGTGCGGCAGATGGTGCTCACCAGTGCGCCGCACATTGAGGGAGCCACCGGCCGCGTGGCGCAGATGATCGACGCAAGCGCGGGGAACGTCGAGGCCACCAGCGCCTTCATGGCGTCCAGTGCCGAGGACATCAAGCATTCCACGGCGCGCGTGGCTGAATTGGTCGACAACAGCGCCGGGAACGTAGAAGCGACTGTCGGTTCCCTGAAGCAGACCGGGGACCTGGTCGTCGCCAGCGCGGAGAACATCCGGGCAACCACGACCGAGGCTCGCGCGACGCTGTCTCGGGTGGCCCAGAATCTCGACGAGATGGTCGCCCAGAGCTCCGAGAACATCACGAAGACGACCGCCACGATCGAGGAGACTACTCGCGTATCGGCTGAACGCCTCCGCAAGCTCGTGGAGCAGTCGGCGGGCAATCTCGAAGTCGCCGCCGCCAACGTCGAGAAGTCCACGCGGGACATGGCGGCACTCGTGGAGAGCAGCGGCGCGGACATAGGCAAGACCACGCGCCGGATCAGCGACCTGGTGGAGAAGAGTGCGGGAGACGTCGAGACCGCGAGCGCGAATCTCGCCCAGATGTCTGAGAAGATGCACGGCGACTTCCTCGCGATGTCCAGCCGGGCGCGGACGATGATCGAGACGAGCGCGGGCAACGTGGAGGCCGCGAGCGCCGATCTGGCGGGGATGTCCGAGAAGATGCACGGGGACATGGCCGCGATCACGGGTCGGGCGCGGACGATGGTCGAGAGTTCCTCGGCCAACGTCGAGAAGACCGTCGCGCGGGTGGCTCTGCTGACGGAGCGTAGCGCCGACGACATCGAGCGCACCACGCGCCGCATTCACGACGTGCTGGCCCTGTCGCCGGTTCCGAACGATCTCGCGGCCGCGTCAGGCAGCATCCGGCGCGCCGCCAAACATGTTGAGACCATCACCGGTGAATTCGAGGGCACGTTCGCCGATCCCGAAACGCAGGCGAGCATCCGCAAGACGATTGCGAACCTGACCAGCGCGAGCGACCACATCGCTGCCGTCACCCAGGAGAGCGAACTGCTGGTCAAGGATGGTCGGCGCCTCATCACCGATGAGGCCATGTGGCAGGACATCAAGCAGATGGTCGCGTCGATCAAGGCATCAGCCGACGACCTGAAGGCGATGACCCAGCACGGTAGAGAGGTATTCACATCGCCGGAGTTTACGGAGGATGTGACCCAGAGCGCCGCGAACGTGCGGAAACTCACTGAGCGGGGTGCGGATCTGGCGGCCAAGGCCGACGATACCATGGAGCGCATCAACCTCACGGTGGAGCGCGTTCAGGACGTCTCGCGGAAGCTTCAGCCGGAGCACTACGAGGGCTACATCTCGCTCGAGGGTATCGACGATTTCGGGCTGCGGTCTGACCTGGTGACCGACCTCTATTTCGGTGACCGCGCCGACTTGTATTGGCGGCTGGGCATCCGTGACCTCGGTGACCACGAGACAGGCATACTGCAGCGCGGAGTGAAGCTCCAGAACGGGTCCACCTTCCGCCTGGGGCTGTTCGGCAACAAGATCGGCGCGGGGTATGATCGCTCATTCGGTGACGGTCTCGGCATGGAATTGGACCTGTGGGATCCGGATGACCTGCACCTGGATGCTCGCTGGCTGTGGGACCTCGGGAGCCGCTGGGGCCTCACCGTTGGGGCCGAGAACGTCTTCGGCGGAACGGAGCCATTCATCGGTTTCAGGCGCCGCGCGATCGTTCACGAGCGGAACAGGCCCGCTCGGAAGCCGGAGAGTGCTGGTCTGACACGAAGCACACGTACCGAGCCGACGGGCAAGGCGGCGACCCCATAACTGGTCGAGCGTCGCGTCGTCGGCAGACGTCATAGCCAATGCACACGACAACACTCCATGACCCGGCGGTGACGTATCGACGCCGGGGCATGGACGCATGAAACGGGCCTGGACATGACTGGGCCGACTGGACTGGATATCAGGAGGACAAGAGAATGCAGGTCATTTTGATGGACGACGTTGAGCGCGTAGGGCACGAGGGCGACATCGTGAAGGTCGCAGACGGCTACGCGCGCAACTACCTCATACCGAAGTCGCTGGCCGTCAAGGTAACGAAGGGCGCTCTGAGGGACCTTGAGACGCGACGGAAAGCTATTGAGGTTCGCGAGGACGACAAGCGTGTGCGCGCCCAGACGCTGGCCGATGAGCTCGGCACCGAGAAGGTTGTCGTCGCGGCCCGCGCCGGCCAGGGAGACCGTATCCACGGTCAGGTCACGACCGCGATGATCGCCGACGCCGTCAAGGAACAGCTCAAGATGGACATTGATCGGCGCGATATCGACATCGCCGAGCCGATCCGCGAACTGGGAGATTACCTGATCAGCGCCAAGATTTACAGGGACGTCGCCGCGCAACTGCCGGTGAGCGTCATTCGCGATGAAGCCTCCGAGGAAGAGCTTGCGGCTGAAGAAGCCGAGGCCGCAGCTCTCGCTGAAGCCGCCGAAGAAGCCGGAGAAGAGGCCGCTGACGAGGCGCCGGAGGAAGAGCCCGCCGAGGCAGAAGAGGACACCGAGGAGTAGCGAGGCCCGGAGCCGGACCGGTTGCACTGGGCGCAGCCGCGCCGGCTCTGGTCGTTAACGCTTCAACGCGACTCTTTCGAGGTGGACGAGATTGGCCGTTGACCGAAAACGTGGCAACGAGGGCGCCCCTTCAGACCGTCTGCCACCGCAGGATCTGGATGCGGAGCAAGCCTGTCTGGGGTCCATGCTCATGGAGGCCGGGGCGACATCCCGGGCGATGAGCGCCGTCCACGAGGACGACTTCTACCGCGACGCCCACAAACTCATTTTTCGCGCGATGCTGGAAGTCCACAACCGCAACGAGCCGGTCGACCTCGTAACCGTCGCGGCTGAATTGCGGCGCCTGGGGAAGCTCGATGCCGTCGGCGGGGGCGAATACCTCACAGCCCTCATCAATGAGGTTCCCACCGCCGCCCACGTCGACCGCTATGCCAACATCGTCTGTGAGCGCTCGGTTCTCCGGCAACTCATCTCGGCCGGCAGCGAGATTCAGGGCATGGCTTACGCCAATCCGTCGGATATCGGCGAGGTCCTCGACCTGTCCGAGCAGCGCATCTTCGAGATCGCCCAGAACCGGACGACGAGCGACTTCACGCACATCGGCCCGGCGGTTCTCGAGACCTTCGAGAAGCTCGACCAGAAATTCAACGATCCCGGGTACATCAGCGGCATTCCCACGGGCCTCACCGACCTCGACGAACAGACCTCCGGCCTGCAGCCCGGCGACCTCGTCATCGTGGCCGGGCGCCCGTCGATGGGCAAGACTTCGCTGGCCGTCGCCAACTTCGCCTTGCACGCGGCTGTGCAGCACAACACGCCTGTGGGCATCTTCAGCCTGGAGATGTCCAAGGGGCAGCTAGCGGAGATGCTGCTGTGCGCCCAGGCTCGAGTGAACTCCTGGGGGCTGCGCCGGGGCATGGCGACGCAGGATGACTGGAACAAGATCGGCAACGCTCTGGCGTTCCTGCCGAACGCCCCGATCTTCATGGACGATACGCCCGGAATCCCCATTCTGGAGCTTCGGTCGAAGGCCCGTCGCCTGAAGGCACAGGAGGACGTCGGGCTCATCATTGTCGACTATCTGCAGCTCGCAAGCATGAGCCAGTACTCCGAGAGCCGCTATCAGGAGGTCTCCGGGATTACCCGGGCGTTGAAGGGTATTGCCCGTGAGCTGGACGTGCCCGTGGTGGCGCTGTCTCAGCTCAGTCGACTGGTCGAGCGTCGCGAGGACAAGCGGCCCATTCTGTCGGACCTGGCCGAAAGCGGCGCCATCGAGGCCGAAGCGGACATCGTCTGCTTCCTGTACCGCCCGGACTACTATAAGCGGCGGGCCGAGATGGAGGGCAGTTCGGACGAGGAGACCGCGGCCGAGGCCCGTCGCCGTCTGGACGAGCCCGGTGAGGCTGAGATCATCATCGCCAAACATCGCAATGGCCCCGTCGGCACGGTCAACGTGATCTTCAACCCCAGATTCAGGATCTTCGACAACCTTGCATTCAACCGAGAGGGTTAGGTTCCACGATGAAGGTACTTCTGCTTGGGTCCGGTGGGCGCGAACACACGTTGTCCTGGAAGCTCACCCAGAGCCCCAGTGTTCGTGAGGTAGTCTGCGCGCCCGGGAACGCGGGCATTGCCCAGTGCGCACGGTGCGTCCCGGCAGACGTCGAGGATGTCCCCGGTCTGGTTGAGCTGACGAAGAGCGAGAAGCCGGACCTCGTCGTTGTAGGCCCCGAGCGTCCGTTGATACTCGGCGTCGTCGACGAGGTGCGCAAGCTTGGCATTCCCGTGTACGGACCCACCGCCTCCGCCGCCCGCCTCGAGGGAAGCAAGGCCTTCACCGACGAAATCCTCGACCGCCACGGCATCTC
>JALGSS010000317.1 GCA_029821745.1 Candidatus Zipacnadia bacterium | reverse complement strand
ATCGCCCCCGGCGCCGCCTTCGCTTCGCCCGACTTCCTCACCCACCAGGACAGTCACCTGATGCAGCTCATGCTGCCCTCAGTGCCCGATGGCATCCCAGAGAGCGCCCTGCAGGCTGAGGAACCCGTAGAGCTCACTCCCGGCAAGCCCTGGCAGTTGACCCAGTACATCCTCGCAGCCAAACCTGAGGGCGACGCGACGTTGGTGCTGGAGTGGTTCGATGACCTGATCGGCTATCCCGAGGCCGAGGAATGGGCCCGCGGGTTCGCCGATGAGATCGCCCTGTGCCGCCACGGGTTCATGAAGACCGTGTGGGACGAGGAAACCCAGACCACCAGTCACTGCGTCGACTGGGCGGGGCTCAATTCCCCTGGGCATGCGGCCCTGTTGCTCATGGACGGCCTTGCCGTCGCCGAAGGCAAGGCCAAGCAGGAAGTCCTTGACCGTGTTGATCTCATCGCTACAAAGACACTGAGAGAACAGGGCCCCGAGGCACTCGCCAGTAGGGGCGGATGTCACATCATGGGGTGGGAGTTCCCGTACCTCTGGGGCGGCCTGCCCGGGGCGATTGGCGGGATGCGAAGCCAGGCTCGGAGTGCCCTTGACACCATGGAGGAGGACGGCGCCTGGGGGTTCTACGCGGACGCGCGACGCGCCGAGCTGGGTGAAGCCGGCGCCCGGGTGGTCGGCATCTGCGCGAGGAACGCGTACACCCTCGCCAAGTATGCGGCGATCACGGGAGACCGGCAGGTACTCGATGGCCTGACGAAGGCGCTCATCAAGATGCGGGACTTCACGGTCCCCCGGGGCGCCCAGGGCTGGGAGTGCCCCATCCTCGAACCCGACGTTTTGGGGTCCGCGTACGCGGTGAGAGCCTACGTCTGGGCGTACATGGCGACAGGCGACGAGCAGTGGCTGGACGACGCTCGGTTCTGGGCCCGCACCGGCCTGCCCTTCCAGTATACGTGGGATGACGGCGAGCACCCGGGCATGCGCTACGCGAGCATTCCGGTCTTCGGGAGCACGTTCTTCAAGCACTCCTGGATCGGCCTGCCGGTGCAGTGGTGCGGCCTTGTCTACGCTTACGGCCTTCAGGAACTCATGCGGTTCGACGACAACGACCTGTGGCGACGGCAGGTGGAGGGAATCACCTCCAGCGCGACACATCAGCAGTGGCCCATGGACAACGCGAAGCTCGCGGGGAGCTATCCGGACAGCTTCGGGAACTGGTTCACCCGGCGCAATGGGGCCTACATCAACCCCGAGGACATTGAGCTGAACCTCCTCGCCCTGAACGGTCTCGACCCCGGCCTGCGTGCGGTTCGCGTGGCCCTTGACGACGAGTTCGTCCACGTCACGGCGCCCGCTGATCTCGAGGTCAACCCCGTCGAGGGAGGCCTGGACATTGAGGCCAAGTTCCTGCCGGATGAGGTCGTGTACCTCACCGTCGCTCCGGTTCGGGTGAGTGAGTACACGCGTGTGATGGCGGGCAACGACGTTTTGGCGCGGGGTAGCGATCTGCCCCATGGTTCCGCGGGGTGGGTCCACGATGAGGCCCTCGCGGTGATGACCATCGGCGTCACCTGCAATAGCGAGGGCATCGCGAGACTGAGCATCGAAGGCGTCGCTCCGGGCCGACCGGCAGCGCCGCGGAAGCGCAACCAGTGGGATTTCCTCGCGGGAGCGGAGGGCTGGCAGGGGGCCAATGCGTGTGTGCTTTCGGCGAGCGGCGGCGTCATGACAGTCCGGGTGACCGGGGAAGACCCGTACGCCGTGAGCGGCCCCGTTGCCATCGACGCGAAGACGCAGAAGAAGCTCAGGGCGCGCGTTCGCCTGAGTCACGGCGATGGATTGGGGTTCTTCTGGCGCTCCGCCCTTTCACCCGGATGGGCCTCGGACAAGGAGCTCGCCGTGCCGGTCGAGGCCGACGGACAGTGGCATGAGATCGTCTTCGATCTGTCGGACCATGCCCTCTGGAAGGGCAGAATCCTGCAGATACGGCTCGACGTGGAGCCTTCAGGTGTTCCCATGGGCGCGACGCTTGACGTCGACTGGATCCGACCCGAGTAGGCGACGATGAGGGCGCGCTTGCTGCTCGGCGGGTGCAATCGTCACGAACAGGAGGGTGCGAGACTGATGACGGCCAGAGCGTACTGGATTTTCGCTGGAGGCATGATCGTGGTATTCGCGAGTGGGCTCCAAGCCAAGACTGCCCAGACGTACTACACCCCCGAGCGGATTGCGATCGGGCGCGAGAATGTCGAGCGCTACGACTGGGCGAAACAGCGATTCGACACGATGATGGCTGGGCAGCCGCAGACATACATCATCGGTCGCGACTACGTGTCCGCCAGGGACTACGCGGCCCAGAGCGACGAATTCATGTGGCTGCTGCAGCCCACCACGAAGTTGCCGCGCGTGTTCCCACACGAGACGGTCGCCATGTGCCCGGTGCATGGCAAGGAGGTGCGGAAGAAGAACGCCTGGCACCCGTGGCGGGTCGACCCGATCAACCACCCCTACCAGATCCAGTGCATGCTTGGGGGCGAGTGGTACCCGAGCAACGACTATGTCAACGGCGACATGACGTCGGGCGAGTTCCCGGATGATGGCGACGGAGTCATCGTGGACGGGAAGCGCTACTACATGCTCCGGGAGTACGCCCACGCCGCCTACTGCGCGGTGACGATCCCGTGTCTGCGTGCGCTATCCGAGGCGTGGGTGCTGACGGGCGACAGGACCTACGCCCACAAGTGTGCCGTCCTGCTGGCCCGGCTGGCCTCCGAGTACCCCAACCACGATGACCGCAAGGATCGCCTGTACCTTGCGCCCTACGGGGGCACCCATCCGCACTACCGGTGGAAGCATGGCGGCATGATCACCGACCTGATCTGGGAGAACTTCTGCACCGAGGCGGCGGTCCTGTCCTATGATGCCATCCACGACTACCTCGGCGATGACCCCGAGTTGATCCCCTTCCTGCGAGAGAAGGGGCTGCCCGTTGAGAACGCCGATGACCTGCGCGAGTACATTGAGCATTACCTGTTGCGGGCCGCCGCCACGGGCCTGCTGAATGGGGCCATCCGCGGCAACGAGGGACACCACCAGGCCTTGGCGATGACAATCGCGCTGGTGCTGGACGACTACTCCGACACTCACCCGAACTCCCTGGACATGATCGATTACACGTACCACGGCGTCGGGCGCGCAGCGTACATGATGATCAACGGTCTGTACCGCGACGGTGGCGGGCATGAGAGTCCGACCTACAATCGCATCAAGTTGGACTTCATCCGCGTCAGCCGTCTGATGGAGCATGCGCGGAAACTACACCCCGATCTGCTCCCGGAATCCAGATACCCCGACCTGTTCGCAAACCCGAAGGCCGCCTCCCTGTTCGACTATTTCATCGAGATTCAGGTGCTGAACTATTTCCTGCCCTCGATTGGTGATTGCGGTGGAATTCGCGCGCCCCGGAGGGTGGGTCCCCGGAACTACTCGATGCTCGGGGCCAAGAACGTCTTCGCATTCCAGAAGTACGGCGACCCCCGCTATGCTCGTGCGGCCACGCGCTGCGACGGATCCCTGTTCCCCGGCGAGGTCTTCGAGCCGTACTCCGAGGACGCGATCCGAGCCGCTCTGGAGCAACCCGAGTCTGAGATCAAGCATCGCTCCCGCATCCTCGATGACTACGGGGTCGCGATTCTCGAGAGCGGAGAAGGCGATCACAGGCGTGCCGTGACGCTGAACTACGCCGCGTTCCCTGGGCACAGGCAGCAGGACAATCTCAACCTGGAGATATTCGCGCGAGGCGTCAATATCCTCCCCGACCTTGGCTACCCGTTCACCTGGGACTATCGCTGGCAGTGGGACGCGCACATCATGGCCCACAATACGGTCAGCGTAGGGGAGACCGGTGCCGACACTCGTGTTCGTCTGAGCAATGAAGCGTCGATGTTCGCCGGCGCGGACGGCGTCCACGTGATCAACGCCCGCCATGATCCTTACCCGAAGGGGGCCGGGGCCTGCAAGGCCTCCGCCGCGTCGGTCGACCTGTATGAGCGCACGGCGGCGCTGGTGGATATCGATGCTGAGCGGTTCTACGTGGTCGACCTGTTTGCGGTCAATGGGGGCGAGCAACGTGACCAGAGCTGGCACGGACCCCTCGTGCCTGTTCAGCCGCCTGATCTTGATTGGCAGGAGCAGGGGGGAGGCACTCTCGCGGGCCCGGGTGTCGAGCAGTTCGCGAAGTACACCGACAAGTGGGGGCGCACGGCGACCAATTTCCCGTGCTACCTGGCGAACATCCGGAGGGCCACGTTGGACGGCCCTGCCGTGTGGTCGTGGGATTATGGCCTGCCCGAGGGCGACCGCCTCAACCTGCACGTCATCCCTCTCGGCGGCCCGATGGAGATGATCATGGGGACGGGCCGCTCTCCGGCACGACCGGATGACTGGGGCCTCGACTATGTGTTTGCCCGCCGTCACGCGCCGGTTCCGGAGCGTTCGCTGTTCCTATCCGTTCTCGACCCGTACCAGAAGACCCCGGTCGTGGAGGGCGTGCGCGTGCTGTCAGAGAACCCGCTCCGGCTGGAGGTCACCTACGACGGTGGCCGCGATGTGATCCATCTGGCCACGCCGCCTGGCCCCAGCCGCACCACTGCTCACCGCGACCATGGCCTCCGCGTGCAGTCCTTCGAAGGCGATCTGCTCAAGCGGGACGTCCAGATCGGTCGCTGGGCTCCCGGTGAAGGCCTCGGCGTCATTACGGAGACCATCCAAGGCGTCAACTACGACGCGGACGAGGTAGCCATCCCCTACAGCGAGGGCTGGGAGGAGGAGTTCCGGCCCGGGCTCGCGGTGCGGATCTTCAACGAGAAACGCACAGCCCTGTTCCGGATCGAGGAGGCCCGGCGGGTGGGACCGACGTTGCGCCTGACCCTCGACACCACGGCTTTGCTCGCGCGGGGCCCGGTTGTGGAAGTCGAGGACGGCGCGCTGACCATCGGCGCGCACTTCACCCTCTCCACGGGCGGCGTGGACGAGGACGGCAAGCTCGCGGGGTCCCGGCATCTGTACTTCGCGGGGTCCCGGCTCGGCGAAGGCGAGAAATCCCGGGTCGTGCGCGGGACATGGCGGCAGTCGGCCTCGTCAACCAAGGTGTTCGTGGATGAGAGCGTCTCGGCTAACGAGTTGGGGCGCGATTACGGGGACCACGTGATCTCTGTCTGGCAGTACGGCGTCGGTGACACGCTGGAACTCGTCCGCGTGTATTCCGAAACACACTGACTGCCGCCGGCTGTCGATCCGCCGCGCACTCGCGACGCCCAGTTGACCGCACCACGACCAGGAGAGTGCCCACATGCTAACGGAGTTCTGCACGCTGCTCACCGTCTGCGTTGTCCTGATCGCCGTGGCCCCGGCTTTCGCCGAGGAGCCGGTGTCGAAGCTGCGCATCTCCTCGCCCATTACCCATTCAGATTGGGTTCTGGCCACGGAGCCCGCGCCTGCGTGGGGGCCTGAAGGGGTGAAGCAGATCCTCGACCGCGCGAAGGAATGTGGCTGGACGCGGGTCTACTGGCGCTGCCTGGACGCCGGCAAGTCCATGTACAACAGCCGGCTTCTTGACCCCTTTGATAGTGGCGACGAGGTCAACTACTGGCGGCACTCCATCGGGCTCGAGGTCCACGCGTGGCTGAGCATCAACGAGGATGACCACGCGTACGGCTGGCCCAGCCGCTTCACCCTCGCCCACCCCGAGTTCCGCTGGGTGCGGCGAGACGGAACGCGGTACAACTCTCAGCTCAGCTTCGGGTTCGCCGAGGTACGCGCCTATAAGATCGCCCTGCTCAAGGAGATCCTCGCCTACAAACCGGACGGTGTCTTCTTCGACTGGATCCGCACCGGCGACGTGCGCGACAACCCACAGACCGACGCGGAGGGCATCGCGAACCACGGGTACGAGACGCCGAACGTCGACGCCTTCAAGGCGCAGTACGGTGTCGATCCGCATGATGTGCCCAACAATGACGAGCGCTGGGTGAGCGTGCGCTGCGAGGGGCAGACTGCGTTCATGCGCGACGCCCACGCGTTGATTAAGCAGCAGGACCCCAACCTGGCGATCTCTGTGATGGTCCATCATCCGTGGGCATACCGAGGAGCAAAGGACGACACGCCTTACGCGGACAGTCGCCGAGGGCTACTGTGCGATGTCCGGACCTGGGCGCGGGAGGGTCTGATCGACGAGGCGGTTGTCGCGGGCTACTACCGGGAAGGCGGCAGCGCGGAGAAGGGCTTCGAGTGGCTCAAGAAAGAGACCGAGGGCAAGGTGGACCTGTGGCTCTACGGATGGCTGAGCACCAGCGCGAGCATCGCGGCCGACATTGAGCGGGCGAAGAAACGTGGGAGTCAAACTACATCGGCCTGCCCCCCGCGAAAGCCGATGTTGTGAAGACGATGAGCGACTACGCGAGACAGTAAGGAGACATGCACGTGCCGACACGATGCCTGGTTCTAGGAGTCTGTGCCATATTGATCGCTGGTCTCATACCCTCGTCGGGTCTCGCCGAGCCACCCGAAGGGTTCTCGATTCTGGCGGATCGCTCCGGCGTGGACGTGCCGGGGGACAGGCTGCCCGCCCCGACGACCGTGCTGTCCCCGTGGAGACCGACGGAGGCGGACACGGCGCGCGGCTTCGCGGCGTACCTCGTTGATCCCGAGCTGGACCTGAACCCCGACTGGCTGTGGGATGAGCCGGCGCCCGTGGACCGCATTGACCTGTTCGCCTGCCCGGGTCAGTACAAGGCAGCCGCTCTTGCCGTGCGGGCGCTGCGTCCGGTCAAGGGTCTGTCACCGATCACCTCCGCCCTGCAGACGCCGGGCGGCGTGCAGATAGCGCCGGAGAACATCGAGGTGCGGCAGGTACAGTATACGGTCCGCGAGGACCGTGACGTACGCACGTGGGCAGGCCGGTGGCTGGAGCAACGTTTCCCGGTCGATCTGCCGGCGGATCATACCGCCTGGCTCTGGGTCACCTTCTACGCCCCGGAGAACGCGGCTCCGGGCCTGTACACGGGTGACCTGACCCTCCGAGATGCCGACGGGAACTGCGTCGCGTTGCCCGTCCGGATGCGCGTTCTGGATTTCACCCTCCAGCGCCCGGAGGGACACTGGGGCATGTACGTGCCCGGCCACTTCTGGGGGGAAGACGATGGCACGTGCCGCAACTACGCCGATGCGGAGTATTGGAACGCGGACAATATGGGCGCGTATTTCGACTTCTGGCGCACGCGCGGTCTCAACTCTCCCACCCTCTTCCACGTCTACCCGGACCTCAAGTGCGTTGACGGGCACACTGTGGCCGACTACCCGCAGGTCAGAGGCTTCGCGGAAGGCATGAAGCAGGCCGGAATCAGTGGAGACCTGTGCGTCGATATGCGGTTCGTGGCTTGGTGGGCGAACTCGGCCGCCGGAACGCTGGCAGCCCTGCGCAAGCAGGGGAAATCAACCGATGGTGACATCGGCGTGTATGCAGGGCAGGGCCACGCGGTGATGAAGCCCTCACCGGAGGCCAAGCGCTTGTTCAAGGAGGCAATCGAGCAGCTTCTGGCAATCGCCGAGGCCGAAAACTGGCCCTACGTGCGGCTGATGGCCGACGAAGAGGTCGCGAACACCGATCAGAAGGCCGCCACGTATGACCAGTTCATGCCTGTCATCCTGGAGGTCGCTCCGGAACGCGCGTTCCTGGTAGACAACGCCATCGGCTACGGTCGGGCAGGAATCATCGACCGTGGCGCGCGCGACAATCTCGCCGTGCGCCAGTATAACAACTGGACCCAGGAGGGCCTCGACATCGCCCGCGCCCAGGGCAAGCAGGTCCGCAGCTACAACTACGGCTGGAGGCGCTCCGCCTGGGGCCTGTACCAGCAGAGCATCGGCTCCACGGGCTACCACCAGTGGGCCGACAACTGGGACTACAATCACCAGTGGGTGCAGATCCGGATCACTGAGGACGGCGTGGTGAGTTCGCCCAGAATGGAGCGTGCTCGGGAGGGCCGCGATGACCACGCCTACTGTTACACGCTGCAGCGGCTGGCCGAGAGGCTGGACGCGAAGAACCGGCCTGAAGCAGCCGAGCGGGCCAGGGAAGCGCTCAACGAGGTCGTCGCAGACCTCGCCGTTAACCGGTTCCCCTTCGCCGAGTGGCAGAGCGATACGCCTACCTCCGAACTCGATCGGCGGCGCTGGCGCCTCGTCCTCGCGATTCAGGATGCCCGTCGCAATCTCGGGGAACCCGCAGTGGCCTTCGAGAATGCCACCGGCGGCCGGCCGTCTCTGCGTGGCGTCGCGGCGCGCAACATTGGGCAGGAGCCCACCGAGAAATCGCTGCAGGTCGTTCGCGTGCCGGAGCCGATCCAGATGGACGGGAAGATGGATGAATCCTGCTGGCGAACGGCACGCAACAGCACCGGCGCGCTATGGTGGACGTGGACCAAGGAAGCGGCCATGCGTGCCCAGGCAGGGAGCGTGGAGGCGTTCAAGAAGATGTATCCGCCCAGTCACGGGCGAGCCCAGTTCGCCTACGACGCCGACGCGCTGTACATTATGGTCGCGGGCAACCACGCAACTGAGAAGAGCGCCCGCTGCACCCACGGCGACGATGACGGAGGGCTGTGGGAAGACGACTGCATGGAGTTCTTCTTCGCGACCGACCCCGGCAGCACCGGCTTCTACCAGCTCATCGTGAACGTGCGCGGAAAGCGGACACTCCTCAACTTCGGCAAGGTCGTGAAAGACAGTGGAATCACCACCGCTACCGTGAGCCCCATCAATGACAGTGGTGGATACAGTCAGGAGATCACCGTGCCGTGGAAGGCTCTGGGCCTCAATGAAGCCCCGACCCCGGGCACGGCATGGAAAGCCAATGTGGGCCGCGAGTTCCACTCGTGGAACCAGATCACGTGCTGGGGCCAGGTAAACAGCCAGTTCGCCGAGAAGCGCCACTGGGGGACAGTAGTCTTCGCGGGCACCGACAGCGTTGCGCGCATCGACAGCCTGCAACTCGGGTCGCGGTATCCCGGCCGCAATCGGTTGACCGGCAAGCTAACCGTCGACGAGGCCGTTGAAGCGGCCACGGTGCGCTTGCGCGTCCTGGACGAGAACGGTGCCGAGCAGTCGCAGACGGTCATCAAGCGCGACAAGGCGGCCGACAGCCCTGCAGTGTCCCTGGACTACGGGGTGCCCGTCACCAATCAGCCCGCGGAATGGTCTCTCGTGATCGAGGGCCCTGATGCCACCGTTCTGGGCACGATCCCTGTCCCGATCCCGCCGTCAGGCGCGGCGGTGAGCATCGACCGCTGTCCGGCGAGTATCGTCTCCGGGAGCGTCTTCGCCGCAGAGCTGGTGGTCCGTCTCGGGGACCTCACAGCCCCCGAATGTCGGCTTGAGGGCGAGTTCGTGTCGCCGGCGGGCAAGCGTGTATCGCTCCCCGGGGTCCAGCTCGCGGCCGGGCGCGATCAACGCGTGTGGGTGGATAGTACGGGGCTGTCGCCTGGCCGCTGGACAATGCGGCTTCGCGTCCCCGGCATTGGCACGGGTGCTCCCGCATCGACCGAGATCGAGGTGCTTCC
>JALGSS010000316.1 GCA_029821745.1 Candidatus Zipacnadia bacterium | reverse complement strand
CACAACAGCGGGGCGCGAGCTCCTGGCAGTTGCTGAGCAAGGGGGCCCCGACGGATTCGGGATCCCGGCCCGGAGCGTGCCTGAGGTGCGGTTCATGTTATACTGTCTCTACTATTGCGTCACGCCGGCGCGGGTGAGTTCGGCGGGCCGCTGACGTCGGTGACACTGTCTCCTACGTTCTGCCGCCGAGGGTTGAGAATGCGTTGGGAATCAATGTAAGATCGCGACTGGCCCTGGCGTGGTGCTGACGAATTCGTGGGGCTGCTGTTGCATGTCTCTGTGGAGGAATGTGAATGATGGGTGTTCGGTCGGCTGTGTTGGCTCTAGTGATCCTTGCGTGCGTTGCCGCGGTTCCCGCGGGCGCTTGCGACATCCCCGTGTACGAGTATGCGTTGAACTACTGGGAGCGCGATCTGTACCAAATCTACTCTGTACCAAATCTACTACCTGTATCGCGACAAGCCCGCCCCTGCTGACGCGCCTGTGAATGAGTACCTCTCTAAGGTTGCCGAGGGGAAGCTCGGGCACGCGAATCTGGGCTTCTCGCAGATCAACCTGACGGCATCTCCCGAAGGACTGAGCCCAAGGGACGCGCTTGTGCTGGCGCGCCACCGCGCGGCCAAGCTGCCTTGTTACGTTGTGGTGACGCCGAAGAATAGCACGGTGTACGCGGGGAAGCTCAACATGAAGCAGGCGAAGGCCCTGCTGGACTCCCCGCTGCGCAGTCAGGCCGCAAAGTTCCTGTGCGCCGGCGCTCCCGGACTGCTCGTGTTTCTGCCCGCCGTCGACTCACCGGACAATAGCCGTGCGCGGGAGACCCTCAAGGCGGTTGTCGAGGAAGTCAACCGGCTGGCCGTCGATGTGCGCTTGCTCGAAGCGCGTCGCGACGAACCGAAGGAAGCCTGGCTCGTGAAGCAACTGCTGCAGGTTGAGTCTGACCTCTCGGAATTGAAGCGCCCGATGCTGTTCGGCCTGTACGGTCGAGGGCGCGTCACCGAGGCCTATGTGGGAGCGGGTATCTCCCACGACAATATGGAAGAGCTGATCGAGTTCATGGGTGGCGACTGCACCTGCCAGATCAAGGAAGCGAACTTGGGACTTGACCTGCTGACGAACTGGGACTGGGCGGCTTTTATCGACCCTGACATTGAACCCGTCAAGACGGTGGAGCCGGGCGGGTTCGTCACCTTTGACGAGTAGCGCGTTGGCTTGAAAGCACACTCTCGCACGTTTAGGACAAATCGGAGGTCCCGTATTCCCATGCCCGTGAAGCGAAGCCTGACCCGCATGTGGTTCATGCCGCTTGTCGCCATCCTGCTGCTCGCGTCATCTCTGCACGCGGCGGACTGGCCGATGTGGCGGTGCGACGCGAAGCGCAGCGCTGTCACGAGCCAGGAACTCCCGGGAGAGCTGCAACTCGCGTGGACGCTTGAGAATCCTCCATTGGAGCCGGCATGGCTCGATGAGCCCCGGATGCGGTTCGACGTGGCCTACGAGCCGATCGTGGTGGGCGATACTCTGTTCGTCGGCTCGCCCCGAGATGACAGTGTGCGGGCGATTGCCACGGAGACGGGTCGGGAGAAATGGCGCTTCTACACGGACGGCCCGGTGCGGTTTGCGCCTGCAGCCTGGGATGGGAAGTTGTATGTCGCCTCCGACGATGGGTTCCTGTACTGCCTGCGCGCCGAAACTGGTGGGCTGCTGTGGAAGTTCCGGGGTGGCCCGACCGACCGGAAGGTCCTCGGGAACAAGCGGCTGATCGGCACGTGGCCGGTGCGCGGCGCGCCGGCAGTTCTTGACGGGCGCGTCTACGTCGCGGCCGGCATCTGGCCCTTCATGGGCGTCTTCGTCTACGCGCTGGACGCGGAGACCGGGGCGGTCGTCTGGGTCAACGATGGTACCAGTGCCACGTACGTCAACCAGCCCCATGACAGCCCGGCGTTCGCCGGAGTGGGGCCACAGGGATACATTTCTGTCGCGGGCGACCGTGTGGTCGTGCCCGGGGGCAGGTCCGTTCCGGCCGCGTTCGACAGGGAGACAGGCGAACTGGCGTACTTCCACCTTGCCCGGGACAAGCAACGTGGCGATTACATCGCCGCAGTCACGGACAGGTACATGGTCAACTCGGGGCACATCTACGCGCTGGGCGATGGCGCGCTGCTGGGTGGCGCGGCCTCACGACCCGTGTATAGCCCATACAGCAGGAAGCCTACGCGCGCCGACGGGGTGCTGACGCCGGACGAGACCTGTTCAGTGCTGATGGCTGACAGCTTCTACGGTGTCCAAGGGCGCGAGATCGTGCAGCGTGACCTGGCGAACACGACCGTGGAAGAGTACGAGGACAGCAAGAAGCGAAAGTACAAGAATACGTTGTTTCCAGTGTTGCGCACGATCCACCAGGAAGCCGATCGGGTCTGGCTGAAGGCGGGCGACCGCATCGTTGCCGGCAATGGGCCGACCGTCTTCATGGTTGACCTTGAGGGCGAGGGAGCCGTGACCTGGGAGCAGCCTATTGAGGGGAATATCGAGTCGGTGATCGCGGCGGACGGCAAGCTGTTCGTCAGCACCCGCGAAGGCCGGATCCACTGCTTCGCCGATGCGGAGCAACCACCCGCGCCGCCCACGTTCGACGTGGCTGTGCAGGAGGACGCCACGGCGCAGGACCGCGCCCGGGACATTCTTGCGGCAACGGGTGTCAAGGAGGGCTACGGCCTGCTGTGGGGGATGAGTGATGCGGGGCTGGCGGCAGCTCTTGCCGAGGACTCGGCGCTGCATCTCACCGCCGTCACGTCTGAGGCGGATGCGCTCGCGGCAGCCCGGCGGTGGCTCGGGGACATGGGGCTGTACGGTGAGCGTGTGGCGGTGCATTCAGGCGTGGCCTCGGAGTACCCGTTCCCTCCGTATATTGCCGGCGTGATCGTCGTGGACGACCTGACGGGTGCGGGCTACGCTACTGAGCCGGCGTTCGTACAGCGGCTGTTCCGCCCGTTGCGCCCGTACGGCGGGGTCGCGTGCCTGGAGTTGGACGCCGACACCCACGCGGAGTTCGTCCGGGCGGTCAATGCGGCCGGGCTTGAGAACGCTGAAGTGAGCAGGACGAACGGCTATACACTGCTCAAGCGAGTCGGGGCGCTGCCCGGCACGGACAACTGGACCCACCAGTATGGCAACCCGGCCAACACGAGCTTCTCCCGGGACTCGCTGGTGAAGGCGCCCCTCGGATTGCTGTGGTTTGGCGGGTCGTCGAATGTGAGCATCCTGCCGCGCCACGGACACGGGCCGCCGGAGCAGATCGTGGACGGCCGCCTGTTCATCGAGGGCCCCAACACGCTGCGCGCGAACGATGTCTACACGGGGCGCACCCTCTGGCAGGTTGAATTCCCGGGCCTCGGACACAACTACAATGTGACCTACCACCAGCCTGGCGCGAACTCCCTCGGCACCAATTTCGTCGCGATGCCGGACGCCGTCTATGTCGTGTACGACAACAAGTGCCTGCGGCTCGACCCGGCGACAGGCGAGACCCTCGGCGAGCTTGTGTTGCCGCCCGAGGAGGATGCCACCGATCCGCAGACCTGGGGCTTCACCGCGATTGAGGGAGACATCCTGATTGCCGGCGCGTCGCCGTTCATCTTCGAGGGCAAGTCGAAGCCGGGGAACAGCAAGAATTGGGACGCAACCTGCAGCAAGCGTTTGGTGGCGATGGATCGGCATAGTGGGAAGGTGTTGTGGACCGCCAATTCAGCCAGCGCCTTCCGGCACAACGCGATCGCCATCGGTGGAGGAAAGCTGTTCTGCATCGACCGGCTGCCCGATCCGGTGCTGAAGCTGATGAACAGGCGGGGAGAGACAGATGAGGGCAACACGCGGCTGATCGTCCGCGACCTGCGGACCGGAGACGAGCTGTGGAGCACGAGCGAAGACATCTTTGGGACCTGGTTGGGGTATTCGGCGGAGCGCGACATCCTGCTGCAGGCGGGACGTCCGTCACGCGACATGCTGCCCGATGAGCCGGGCGACCGGATCATTGCGTACCGGGGCCAGGACGGCGCCATCGTGTGGGACAAGCAGGACAAGTACTTCGGCCCCCTGATCATCCGCGGCGACACAATCATCACGCAGACGATCTCGCTGGGTGTGCCGGGGAAGGCCTACAGCCTGCTCACGGGCGAGCAGCAGACGCGCGAAAGCCCCATCACGGGCGAGAAGGAACCGTGGGAGTTCGGGCGCAATTACGGGTGCAACACGATCATCGCGAGCGAGCACTTGATAACGTTCCGCTCGGCTGCGGCGGGGTACTATGATCTGGAGCGCGATGGCGGGACAGCGAACCTGGGCGGGTTCAAGACCGGCTGCACCTCAAACTTGATCGCCGCGAACGGTGTGCTGAACGCGCCGGATTACACCCGCACCTGCTTGTGCAGCTACCAGAACCAGACGTCGCTCGCGATGATCCACGACCCGGACGTCGAGATGTGGACCTTCAACCTGTCGAAGCTCGGGGACGCGCCCGTGAAGCGCGTGGGTCTGAACCTGGGCGCGCCCGGTGACAGGCTGTCGGACGAGGGGACGCTGTGGCTGGATACTCCCAGCGTAGGCGGGCCATCCCCGGACCTGAAGGTGAGTGTCGAGGCCGATTCCCCGCGCTGGTTCCGGCACCATTCGTCCTGGGTCCAGGGCGGGCCGCTGCCGTGGGTCGGGGCGTCAGGGCTTGAGGGCGCCGGCACCATCAAGATTGGGCTCGGCGGCGACGAGGATCAGACACGGGAGTACACGGTGCGCCTTTACTTCATGGAGCCTGAAGCCGGGAAGATCGGCGAGCGGGTCCTCGATGTGGTGCTCGAAGGCAGGACTGTACTCGAGGGGTTGGACGTGTTCGCAGAAGCCCAGGGGGCGCGGCGCGTGCTCGCGAAGGAACTGCGGAACGTGGCCGCGCAGGGCGAGATGACGGTGACGCTGTCGGCACGGGAAGGCAGCCTGCCGCCGGTGCTCAGCGGGATCGAGATCATCGCCGAGCCGCAGTAGCCGAATTCCCTCGTGGGGCGGCTGCCCGGGTCGCGTTGAGAAAGGGTCAGATAGCCGTGAGGTGCCGATGTCGTACAATCGGCGGAGCCCCACGCGCGCCTGAAATGCGCTGAAACGGCCCTGCGGGGCCCCGATCACTGTACGACGTGATCACCCCGCAGCTACCCAACTGCGTTTCTCAACACAACCCCTACGGCCGTCTGACGACGCGGAAACCGCACGGAAAGAACGGGGCCCCGCGAGGATTGTCGTAGAACCGTGCCGCACAGCGGACGGTCGCGGGATCGCTATTGTACGCGCCGCCACGGACGACCCGACTCAGGCCAGTCTCTGGGCCCATCGGGTTGTGGGGCGGCGCGTTGTGGTAGTAGGTTGGGTCGAACCAGTCGGCGCACCATTCCCAGACGTTGCCGGCCATGTCGAGGCACCCGAAGGGGCTGGCCGAGGCCGGGTACGCGTCGACGGGCGTTGTGTGTCCGACGCAGTCCGCGCAGTTGCAGCGCCAGTCCGGTTGCGGCTTCACCTCGCCCCAGGGGTAGGCGGCACGGAATGTAGTCGGAAGGCGGTCCGGCAGTCCCCGGTATGAGACTGGGAGTTCGTCACCCCAGGGATACGTGCGCCCGTCTACTCCCCGCGCTGCTTTCTCCCACTGAGCTTCAGTCGGCAGACGATACTTCTCGCCGGTCACATCGCTTAGCCACAGGCAGAACGCGACCGCGTCCTCCCACGCCAGGAGATAGGCCGGGCGATCGCCGCCGTCGTCGGTCGTGTTGGCGCGCACGAAGGGTTGGGGGGCATACCCGGAGCGCCGAAGGAACTGCTGGTACGCGCGGCGGGTCACCGGGGTCTTGGCCATCCAGTATTCGTCCAGGTACACCCGTCGAGCCGGGGATTCACGCATCCGCAGGCGTGCCTGAGGGCCGTCGTCAGTGGACGCATGGGGGGGATCACCGGCCCCCATCAGAAACTCTCCGGCCGGTATACAGACGAAGTCCAAGTCCGGAACGGGGAGGTCCCGGAGCGGGCCTTCCGCTGTGACGGGCGGCTGTCGGTAGATTGTCTCCGTGCTGTGCAAGGGCCTCACCCGGCGGCGATCTGGTTCCTTCGACGATCTCGGCCGGGATTAGTATCGGGTGACGACGCCTGGGCGTTGAGACCTCGCACCTGTCCGGCAGCACGGTTTTCCGGGCTCGTTGCCGGGATGTTACGCTGGAGGCCCGGCGTTAGTACTGCCCGAGTTCATGCAGGGCGTCGTACATGGCGACGATGTTCT
>JALGSS010000315.1 GCA_029821745.1 Candidatus Zipacnadia bacterium | reverse complement strand
GAGAAAGGGGGGAAAGGCGACCTACCCCCGGCCCCTTCCTGCGAGGAAGGGGGGAAAGGCGACCTGCCCCCGGCCCCTTCCTGCGAGGAAGGGGAGAAAGGCGACCTACCCCCGGCCCCTTCCTGCGAGAAAGGGGGGAAAGGCGACCTACCCCCGGCCCCTTCCTGCGAGGAAGGGGGGAAAGGCGACCTGCCCCCGGCCCCTTCCTGCGAGGAAGGGGGGAAAGGCGACCTACCCCCGGCCCCTTCCTGTGAGGAAGGGGAGAAAGGCGACCTACCCCCGGCCCCTTCCTGCGAGGAAAGGGGGGAAAGGCGACCTACCCCCGGCCCCTTCCTGCGAGGAAGGGGGGAACGGCAACGGCGTCGCGGGCAAGCCCGCTCCCACGGGTCAGCCGATGCTCTGCGGCAACGGCAGGACTCGCGATGTTTCATGAAGGGGTGGGGCACCGGCGGCCTTACCGGCGGCGTGTGGGAGGACATCCATACGCACTGGTCCCACTTTGTGGTGATCAGTGCGACACGGCGGTCTCGCGGGACTGCACACGGGACCGAGAATGGCGACCGTGACGGGAACGGATAGCGAGGAGACGGCACGGGCTAGTCTGTAGGGTCCGGGTCGGCGGCGGGAGGCGTAGGCTTGGGTGTGGCGGGTGCGGAGTGAGGGTCCCTAGGGGTTCTCTGGATGGAGGAGGCCCGGGAAGGCGCGGATGGGGCTTCGCCCGTTGTGGGCGCGAGCGTATCGGGCCCCGTGGTTGCCGGCGGCACGGTACCGGGCGCGAGTCCCTCAGCGCCCTCAAGGGCGTCTTCAGGGAGTTTGGCGCCTATGCGGATCTGTTCGGTCTGCGGGCTATAGACGTCGCGGTGGAGGCGCTCGCGGGACACCTCAATGCCGCTTTTCTTGGCGACGCGGGTGATGGTGACTATCTTGCCGTTGCGGCCCGGCTTCTCGACTTCCCGCTTGTCGAGTTCAAGCTCGGGGTCCGGGGTCTCCTCGGTCTTGAAGGCGATGGTGCCGACGCCGCTGGAAAGGATGTCGACATCGTACTTGTCGTCGCGGTGGCCGAGGATCTTGATGGTCAACTGTTTGTCATCGATCTCACCGTACAGCAGGATGGGATGCTGGAGGTTGTTGACGAACTGCAGGTCGAGCTGCCCCCAGTAGACGGTGGCGTCTCGGCCAATAGGCACGTAGTCGACGGGGCGGGAATGGTGATGCCTTTCGGTGGCCTCGAGATTGGCGAGGAGCACGGCGTTGTAGACGGTTGTGGCGACCTGGCAGATGCCGCCGCCGGTGGAGGGCTCGACCTCGCCATTGATGAAGATGGGTGCGGCGCGCCACCCACGCTCAGACAGCCGAGGGCCCACGCGCTCGTTGAAGGAGAAGGACTGACCAGGCATGACAACGGTGCGCCCGAGGTTGGTGATGGCCATCTTCAGGTTGTGGGTGCGGTCCCTCTGCCAGGCTCTGAACTTGGTGGTGTAGGATGCGAGAACGACCTGGAGATGCTGGAGGTCCTCGGAACGTATGGCAGGCGGCTGCGTCTTGACGGTGAGGTCGAAGGCCCTGATCTCCGGGTCCTTTAGAGCTGCGACGAGAGCCTGGGTGCTGGCCGGCACGTCAAGCTCCACGCCGACTTCGCCCGGGACGACCTTGACGCGATCGCCGATGACGTCGATGTCCGCGTTGCGTGGCTTGCGGTTGACCAGGTCGACGAGTTCGATGATGTAGGTCTCGATTTCGGCTTCGACGACTTCGACGTCGACAGGGATGTCGACGCCGGACCTGCGCAGTTTGTAGCGGGTGAGGGTCTGGGCCACAAGGCCGCCCTCACGGCCGATGCGCTGGGCGCGCGCGATGGCGGGCTTGATGCGGATTCGGGCCCCGAGTTGCTCGGGAGACGCGAGGACCTGCCCGACTGCCCAGCGTAGGGCGATCCGGTCGGGGAGCTTGGATGCCCACCGTCGGAGGACGGCGTCGGTGGCCTCGGCGGGGCCGAGATCGCCAACTGGGACGCCCTGGACGGTGACATTGGGGGCAATTTTCTGGCTGTCTCGGAACTGCCTGGCTGCAAGCGCGGCGGCAGATATGGCCGCCACTGCCAGGAGCAGTATGCAGACAAGTGCTATGAGGGTCCATTTGAGGACATTGCGCTTCGTTTGCTGCTGCATCAATCCACCCGCACGTTCTGTCTACCACAAGCCGTGTAGATTATATTATATGGCTGGATATCTGTCGTCAAAGGCTATTCGAGCTTGGTGTGCCGTTTGCGCATGTCATCCTCGGTGGTGCCGAGGCGGTGCATGAGTCGGACGACCATGGCCTCGCAATGGATGAGCACGCATTGCTCGAACAGTGAGCCCGGAGGCTGGGAGGACGGTCGTAGCGGGTCCTGGGTCGTGATTGGCGAAGGGATGTGGAGAACTATGTCGGCGAAGAGCGGGACCGGCGACTGCGGGTGCGCCGTGATTGCCGCCGTGAGGGCCCCCCGCGACTTGCCCGCCTCTGTGATGGCGAGGGTCGTTCGTGTCTGCCCGGAGCCGGATGCAACGATGAGCAGGTCCCCGGGCTTGATGGCGGGCGTGATGGTTTCGCCCACGACATGGGCATTGAAGCCGAGGTGCATGAGACGCATGGCGAAGGTCTTCATCATGAGGAGACTGCGGCCGGCTCCTCCGACGAAGACACGGTTTGCGGTCTGTATCGCGTCGACGAGCGCGACGATCTCGTCGGCGGATGTTCTGGTCACGACTGAGGAGATTTCCTCTACGACGCACAGTTCTGCGTTCTGTATTGGCATTGGCGTTTTCCCTGCACTTGCCGTGACTGGCACGGACGGGTTCGGTTGGTAAGCGGCGTCAGTCTTGGGCGGACTGCGGCGCCGGTTTGGTTACGGTGAGAACACAATGGTCCAGATCGAGGTACTTGCGCGCGGCAGCCTGCACCTGCTCGGGCGTGACTTTCTCGATCTCATCGGCGTAACGAGCGGAGTGCTGGAAGCCCAGGCCGTATAGCTCGTCGAGCGTCTCCCGCATGACACGCTCGCCGACCTCGCCCATGCTGACCTGGTGTGCCGAGATGCACATCTTCCTGGCGCGGTCGAATTCGGACGCCGACAGCGGGTCGCTCTGAACGTCCGCGATGAGGTCTTTGATGATCTGCTCGACGTCGCCGAGCTTCTCGGGTTGGGTCCCCGCGTAGACCATGATAAAGCCGGGGTCGAGGCCCGCGACGGGCACCATGTGGGTGAAATAGACAAGACCGTCGCCTCGGAGTTTCGTGTGCAGTCGGCCGCCCGGGTAGCCGATGCCGGAAAATGCCGCGTCGAGGACGTCGAGTGCATAGCGGTCTTCGGCATCCACAGCGGGCCCTCGGAAGCCGAAGTATACCATCCCCTGAACCTGGTCTCGGTCGCGGCGTATCTGGTCAATGCCCTCAGGCGCCGGCGGCATGCTGAGAGCCACGGCCTGGGCATCCCCGGGCTCCCAGTCGGCGAAGTATTTCTCTGCGAGTTCGAGGGCGCTGTCGCGGCTCACGTCCCCATATATCGACAGCACCATGCCGCGGGGGTTGCAGATGCGCCCGTGATGCGCGAGGAGGCTTTCTCTGTCGATTCTTCGCACACTCTCCTCCGTGCCGATGGGATCCATGGCGTACGGGTGGCCCTCGAAGAGTCTCCCGAGCATCAGGTACATAGCGATCTGCTCGACATCCTCCTGTCGGGCCTTGATACCCGCGAGGGTCAACTCCTTCACGCGGTTGAGCTCATCTTCGGGGAAGGATGGATTGCGGATACAGTCTGCCATCAAGCTGAGGAGGGTGTTGAGATCGCCTGAGAGAGCCTGGCCGTCGGCGTTGAAGCTGTTGCGGCCGGAGCCGATGGATATGGACGCTCCCATATTGTCGAGTGTCTGTGCGATCTGGATGCGGGAGCGGGTGGAGGTGCCGCGTTTGAGCATGGCCGCGAGGACACGGCCAGCGCCGGCGGTGTCTTTGATCTCGTATCTGAGGCCGCCCAGGAAGGAGGCCTGGACGGTGACCATGGGGGCAGTGTGGTCTTCCTGGGTGAGCACGGTGATCCCATTCGCGAGCTTGGACTTGAGAGTCTTGGGGCGCTCGACGGCTTTGGGGCCGGCCTGCTCTCCCGGCTGGGTCTTGCCGGGGCGGCGGACCGCGACGGTTCTATTGGTCTGTGTGAAGTACGTGTTGGCGACGCGCTTGATGTCCTGGACGGTGACCTTGCCTATTCCCTCGACGTAGTGCTTGGAGAAGTTGACGTCGCCTGTAGACAAGTAGTCGGTGCCGAGGGTGCCGGCCCAGCTCTCGACGCTGCCGTGGGCGTACACGAGTTCGGACTGCTTCTGCTTTTTCGCTCGCATCAGCTCGGCTTTGCCCACGAGCTTCGTCTTGACCTCGGCCAACTCGTCGAGGATGGCCTTCTCGGCGGCGGCGAGGTTCTTTTCGTCAAGGGTGGACGTGATGACGAACCTGCCTGCGCCATAGGCCGGGGTGAGGGAGTAGGAGCCGATGGAGTCGACCAGTCCCTGCTGCTCCCGAATGCGTGAGACGAGTCGGGAGCTTCCGCCGCTGGAGAGGATGTAGTCGAGGACATCGAGGGCGTATAGGTCAGGATGGAATAGATCGACCGTATGGAAGCCCATGGCAAGGTAGGCGCGGGCGAGCCCCGGGGCGATTTCCTCGGCCCGTCGCTCCCCGGTTTGGGTGGGCTCAGTGGGCAACGCGGGGATTACAGTTCCGGTGCGCTGCACGCCTGCAAGGCATTTCTCAAGTGTCTCGAAGACGCTGTCGGTGTGGACATCGCCGACCACGACCACGACCACGTTGTCGCTGGTGTAGGAACGGGCATGGTACTTGACCAAGTCGTCGCGGGTGATCTGCTTGAAGCGCTTGGGATAGCCGATGGTGCGGTAGCGCGCTGGATGGATTCGGAACATGGTCTGGGTCAGGAGGTAGTAGATCTGGCGCGAGGGGTCGTCGTCACCCATGGCCATTTCTCGCAGGATGATCTGTCTTTGCGTCTCTATGTCCTTCTCGTCGAGGAGCGGGTTGAACAGGTAATCGGCGATGATCTCGATCATCTGGTCGACGTAGCGGCTTGCGCTGGTTATGTAGTAGCAGGTGTGATCGGAGGTGGTATACGCGTTGGTCTGGTTGCCCATCTCCTCCTGGAGGTTGTCGATCTCCTCAGCGGTACGGGTTGGTGAGCCCTTGCCGATGAGATGCTCCAGGTAATGGGAGACTCCTGCCCCGGTGAACTCCTGCTCGCGGACGCTGCCTGCCCGAACATAGAAGCGCACCGAGGCCACGGGGGCTGAGTGCACCTCGTCGACGATGAGGTTCATCCCGTTGTTGAGGGTGCGCACGACCGGTTCTGCGGACGCGGACGCGGCAACCCCAAGAGCCACCACTATCAGGACCATCCAGCGATTTGCGCCACATTTCCGTGTCATTAAGCCACTCCTCGTTTTCTGCTATCTGTCGCGACCCCAGTGGTCACGCGTCCCGTGTGCTTCGCTGTCACGATACGCCCCGGTGATTCAACGCGTCAAGGCCCCCGGTAGGTTTCGCGGATTGAAGAAAGGTGCGGGTGGACGCCAGGAAGGCAACCGCATGGGCCGAGCACTGAAGTGCCCGGCTGGAACGGCAACCGTCCTGCGGACGGATGAACGGCTGCGAGATAGGGACCCACGAACGGCGGACAGCAACGGCCACAGGCTGAAGACCCAAAGGCGCACTGGCACGGGGCGTGCCAGTGGCACCCTTCCATCTGACTTGGTCAACTCGCTGTCCACAGGTGAGCGATGGGAAGGGAAGGGCGCCCCAGCTGCGGGTGGCAGACGGCAGCCCGGCAGGAGTG
>JALGSS010000314.1 GCA_029821745.1 Candidatus Zipacnadia bacterium | reverse complement strand
GGGAAGACATCATCACGGACGGGAAGAAGCTGCTTCTTGCCAAGAACGGACACCCTCGCATGGGAGAGGTGGTCGGCACCGGGTGCATGGCGGCATCCGCCATCGGCTGCTTCGCGGCAGTCGAGAATGACCACCTGATGGCAGCGGCTTCGGCCCTCGCAGCCTATGGGATAGCAGGCGAGATTGCGGCCACGAGATCTGCCGGGCCCGGAACATTCCTCCCCTGCCTCATCGATGCGGCCGCGGCGCTGGACGAGATGACCGTCCAGGAGCGGATGCACATTGAGGAGAGCAGTCTGGAGGAGAAATGACGATGGAGCGCAACAGCGAGACCATCAAGGGTTGCGGACTGTACATCGTCACGGACAGGTCGCTCTGCAGATTGCCGGAAGAGAAGATGGTCGCGGCGGCCCTCAAAGGCGGAGCGAAGGTCGTGCAGTACAGGGAGAAGGACGAAGCTACGCGCGCCATGGTCGCAACCGCACGCAAGCTCCGGACACTCACCACCGCTCATGGCGCAATCCTGATCATCAACGACAGGATAGATGTCGCGCTCGCGGCGGGGGCTGACGGTGTGCATCTCGGCCAGGATGACATGCCGTATGAGGCGGCGCGAAGGATACTCGGAGAGGAGGCGATCATAGGGATCACCGCGCACACGGTGGATGAGGCCCTCGAAGCGCAGCAGATGGGAGCAGACTATGTCGGACTGAGCCCCATATTCCCGACGGCCACCAAGAGAGACGCCGGCCCGGCTGCAGGCATCGCCTTCGTTGAGGAAGCCGGCAAGAGACTCCGGATCCCGAAGGTTGCGATAGGCGGGATCAATGAGGCCAACATGGGAGAGGTCCTCTCAGCCGGCGCAGACTGTGTGGCCATGATATCCGCTGTGGTGGCGAGTGAAGACACACCCACGGTGAGCGCCTTGCGCCGCACGATCACCTGCCGGACTGGCCTGCCCCCCACAAGCGGGTCCAGGTGGACCAATACCCGGGGCTCGATCCCTGCCCCCACAACCAGCCAACCCACCACGATGGCCCCCATTCGCCCCCTATCAGCCCCAGGAGAAGGGGCCCCATTGCCCACGACGCCCATATGCCCATTCAGAGCCCCATAGGCTGGAATGTGCAGCGGGCAGTAGAACCGTTCCGTGAGGCCCTGGCGTGGAGAGCCTTCATATCCGAGAATAACGCAGGCCGCCCCTCGCTGGGGGCTGCCTGTTTGCGTCTGCGTCGTGTGCAGACCAGCCCCCGGCGCAGGTCAGTCTTCCCTCCGCCCACGCCCCTTCAGGGCGTCAGGGCATCAATGGCATGGAGAGAAGGCCCCGTCGCCAGCAGGAGGATACCTGCCTCACAGGCTGAACTCTGTCACTGCCGGTGGTACCAGTACGGGCGCAAGAGCAGAGGCCGCAAGTACCACACAGGAACTGATACCACCTATGGGGTCAGGTCACCGAGCGACCGGCTGAACGGGAGACGCCACTATGGACGTGCGCGAGTATCTGGAGCAGGTGCTGCCCACGAAGGAGCAAGTGGACCGGTTCGTGTGCCGCGACGTCAAGGAAGACATTGCGGAGAACAACAAAGGATGGACCTACGACGCAGAACTCGGGTGGGTGCTGAAGGACTCGTGCCGCGATGACGGCATCGACAGCGCGCGCACGTTCTACAGCTACGACGCCAATGGTGCCCGGACCAGCCGCTGCTCCCGCGGTCAGACGGCAAGGATACACACCTACGGAAACAGCATGACGCATTGCGACCAGGTGAGCGATGGCGAGACGTGGCAGGAGTACCTTGGCTCGCACATCGGTGAACCGGTCGAGAACTACGGCGTCGGAGGCTACAGCGTCTACCAGGCATACCGGCGCATGCGGGTCGTCGAAGCGACGCGCCCCGCGGAATACATCATCCTGAACATCTTCAACGACGATCACTTCCGGAACCTCGATACCCTGCGCGGGCGTATCCGTCACGGCGCGGTCTCGCCATGTTCGTGGACGCTGCCGCATCTGCGGGTGGACCCGGACGCGGGAACGTGTGAGGAGAGGGAGAACCTGTGCCCGACGGCCGAGGCCCTCTACCGGTTGACCGATCTGGATTGCTTCACGGAGACCTTCAAGGACAACCCGATCCTGAAGATGACGCTGGCCCTGAAGAACGCGGCGGTCGACTCGACGGACCAGAATGTGCCGCTTCTAATGGGATTCAGGGCGCCCGATTCGCCCCTCGCGCGCGAGATGGGAGAGCGTCACACCCGCGCGGCGCTCTTTGCCACGCAGAAGGTCGTCGAGATGTTCGAGACCTACGCCGAGTCGACGGGCAGGAAGCTGATGATCGTC
Source organism: Candidatus Zipacnadia bacterium (assembly GCA_029821745.1). Taxonomy (GTDB): domain Bacteria; phylum Armatimonadota; class Zipacnadia; order Zipacnadales; family JABUFB01; genus JALGSS01. The sequence continues at coordinate 4,450 of JALGSS010000314.1, read as the reverse complement.
CTGTCCCACGGCCGCCACATCGTCAAAGCCCGGCTGCTTGGCAAGCCTGATTGGGACGAGCCTCTGATGGGCTGGCTGCGAGACAGACCCTATCCGGTGATCGACTTCCGGGATGCGCATCAAGAGGACTACGGTCGCTGGAAGACTGACCCGGATGCCTACCTCGACGAGTACTCCATCGGGCACTACGCTCCCGCGGGGAACTTCTTCTGCGCGCAAGCGATGAAGGACGAACTTGTGGCGTGGCTCGATCCGAAGCCGCGGGCGTATCCTGCTCGATCGTGAGGCACAAGGGACGCCGGCACCAGCTCCCCGGTCACCAGAAGGACAGCCTCATGTTCATGATTATTGGAGGTAGTCTCATGCGCGTGTCCAGATTCGGTCTCGCATCCTCGCTTGTCGGTCTGATACTGCTGTCCGGCGCCAACGCCCTGGCGGCAGACGTCCGCAGGACGTTCGACCTGCCCAGAGTCGAGGGCATCGAGATCGATGGGGAAGCCGACGATTGGGATGGGAAGGGCTACGGCTTCGAGATCCTGCTGCCTCAATACGGCAAGCACCGCGAAGCCGAGAATCACAACGCCTCCATGAAGCTGGGGTGGACGCCGGAGGGGCTGTGGTTTCTCGTCCGGGTGCAGGACGATGTCTGGCACAAGAAGGCTCGCACCAACGACCCGATTGGCCCGGACCATGTGGATCTCTACTTGCGCAAGGCCCGCCGCGGTGAAGAGAGTACCGCCTACCACCTGACGTTCAGTCCGAAGTACGACACGTCGCCTCTCGAGACGTCTTACTACGGCGGTCTGGAGATTGGGCCCGGCAACTTGGACAGATCGGTGGTCCCGCTATACGCCATCACGGGCGAGGGGCAGCACTATGTGCTCGAGGGGATGGTCCCGTGGGAAAGCGTGGGGGTGGAGGCCGAACCTGGCGCCACGCCATCCTTCCAGTTGTGGGTGCAGGACGGGGACACTCGCGAGAACGAAGAACTGCGGAAGCACCGGGCATCCTTCCATCTTGGGCGCGGCACCAGCTACAACGGCAACGATATGCATGACTTGAGGCTGGTGGACGACACGGATCCCCGGCTCCGGCTGTCGGCGGTAGCTGGCTACGACCTCTCGACGTTCCGGTCATACGTGAAGGTGATGGCCCGAGGGATCCGTGTGGGCGATGAGGTGGCTATCAAGAACGGAGCAGAGGTCCTGGCGACCGGCGTGTTCGAGGCCGAGGGTCCGGACCGAGCCTCTGCGAATCTCGTGCTGCCGCCCCCAGAGAACGATGAGCCCTACAAGGACCTCATCGTCAGCTACAGGGGAGCTGAGGTCAACACTATCGATCTGCCGCATTCGGTTGCGGTGGGGCAGCTCACGGAGCTGTTGGCGCGCAAGTCCGAGTACGCCGAGCAATACAAGGTGGACGAGCCCTGGGTGTCCCAGTTGGATACGCCCGTGCTGGACCAGCACCGTGGACTGGTCGCTGCAGCCCTCGCTTTGCTGGACGGGGAAGAGCCCCCCAGTTCCCAGGCGGACTTCGCCTTGCTGTCCCAGGCTGCTGAGGCGGTCAGGATGGCCGATCAGGGCGAGAGCTATTACGGCCAGAAACGCGGCTGCTTCTTCGGTTACATCTACAGCAACGCGCTCGGGACCGGGTTGTACTTCCTGTGCGTGGTCCCGGACAACTACGATCCGTTGAAGAAGTACCCTCTCGTATTGGGCCTGCACGCGGGCGGCGGGGTGCTGGAGACATACGATGCGCCGGTTGACCGCGAGTACATCGAGGTGCAACCGTGGGGGCATGGCTACAACAGCTTCAGAGGCATGGGCGAGGTGGCTGCCAGGGATGTTCTGGCGTACGCGTTGCGGTGGTACAGCATCGACAAGAACCAAGTCCATGTGGGTGGACACTCCAACGGCGGCAACGGAACGTGGTTCCTGACGACGCGCTATCCCCGGTTCTTCGCCGGTGCCTCTGTGAGCGCAGGCGAGCCTCTGGATCACCTGTTCTTCGAGAATCTGGGGAACATGGAGGTGCTCAACCGCTGCGGCGCTCTCGATACCGGCCAGCCGGTCAATATCATCCAGTGGGCCGAAGGCCGCCTCCAGCAGTTGGGGCATCCGATGGACCTGCGCATTTTCCCGGAGGAGGGACACGGACGGAAGGCGCCTTTCGATTCGGACGCCTGGAGAGCGGAGCACGTGCGTAACCCAAGCCCTCGGAAGGTCTCCCATCTGTGCGACTGGGCCGCTCACGGTGAGAGCTACTGGTTCAGCATAGAGCGCCTGTCCGACCCCCGTGAAGTGGGCCGGGTGGATGCGGAAGTTGAGGACAAGGGCGGCGTGCAGACCGTGGTGCTGGAGCCACAGAATGTGGATGTCGTCGCGCTGGACGTGGCAAGCATGCCCGTGGATGCCGACAGGGATCTGCGCATCGAGGCCCCGGGGCTCACCCGCGAGATCAAGGCTCCCCTCCCGCCGGAGCTTTTCCTGACGCGCGAGGCTGATGGCTGGCAGGTCAAACGCAGTTGGCAGGCGCCGGCATCCGAGGTGAGACCGTACCGCTCCGGAGCTGCTGAGAACCTGTACCACGGCGAGCCCCTGCTGATCGTCTACCCAACTCTGGGACCTGCGGATGAGATGGCGCGCCTGGAGGAGGCCGCAAAGGCGCTGTCCGCCTACGGTGGCGCCTCGAACATGCCGGCGGCTGCGTTCCCCACCAAAGCAGACAGCGACGTCACGCAGGCGGACATGGAGCACTTCAACCTGATCCTGCTGGGCGGGATAGACGATAACAGCGCTACGCAGCGGATCTGGCCCAAACTCCCCCTGGTGCTGGAAGCAGATGGGAGCCTGAAGGTGGGCGGACGAGTTCTGGACGCGGAGGATTCTGTCGTGAGTCTCCACCACTACAACCCCCTGGCCCCCCAGCGTCTGGTCTACGTCGTGGCGCCGATCGGCCGGGCCAAAGACAACCCTGTGTGGACCAGAGCGTTGGCCTATTTCCTCGTCCGCGGCCCTGGCGGTCAGTCACGTAACGCGCCAGATCTCGTAGTGCGCGGGATGGACGGGGCGACGCCGGTGTCCCGCTACGCCATGCAGTTCACGCGAGGCTGGGAATGGCAGCCCCAGGATCCCGAGGCTCTGGCGTACCGCTTCGAGGGCGTCGGGCGAGACGACTTCTCCAGGGCTTCACGTGCCCTGCTGATGGCCAGGGCCGAGGCGGACTTCTTCCTCACCAGAAAAGTAGAGGGGGCGTATGCTCCCGCGTGGGGTCTGGACGCGGAACGGAGCACGGGCGCGGACTGGGTTCTGACGACCTCTGGCGATGCCATCGCGCTCTCTGTAATCACAGGGAAGGAAGTGGTTGAGCTGGAGCGAGCTTTCGCCACGCAGGACACGGGGCGATGGAACTCGGCGCTGGCGTTCCATCCCTCCCTGGAGACAGCCGAGGTCGATCCTGAGAAGCTCTACACGATCGCGTTCCCGCACAGGACCATCAGGGCAATCAGAACCACCTACGGGAACTTGCCCAACATCGAGGCGGGCCCTTCGTACACCGCCGGGGACATCCTGGCGGAGCTGATGGAGATGGAGATCTGAACCCCGAAGCTTGGTCCACCTGGAATGAGGGCGGATGGAGACGTGGCATTGCCCCCGTAATGGCGGGTTGCAGCTTCGAGAAAACAGCCGACCTTTGTCCCGGCGACCAGACGCTCCTTGACGAGACTGCCCGCCTCCTCCTTGACCTGCTCCTGTCACACGGCCGCGCCATCGCGATCCCGGCCGCGCTTCTCGCCTTGCGGGAGACGGGAGTGGCGACGCTGGCCGAGCGCTACGAGGTGCACCTCCGCGCCGGGACGGCCCCGATGTTCCCGAAGAACGTCGAGGTTAGCGCAGCACACCTCACTCAGGCCTATCAGATAGCTGACCACCTCACCCGGCAGGATGCCTCCAACTGGCCACTCCTTGCGCGTGCACTCCGCATGCTTGGCAACGCGTTCAGGGCTGATGACCAGCCGAAGCGCGCTCTCGGGTACTACGAGCGGGCCCTCGAAGTCTTCAGAGAGCATTCCGGCGAACAGCTTGAGCTGGTGGTCACCTTCGGGTTGGCGTGCACGATTTACGGCCTCGGATCGACCAGCGTCGGACTGGCCGATCTGCCCCACGCTGAGGAGCATCTGGGTGAGGCCGGCTTCGAGCAGGTATGTCCAGAAGCTGCGCAAGCCGTGGAGCCTGCGCGCAATGGTTGACTTGGAGAGCCCCCTGCGGTGCATCCGCACGACCCAACCTCGGACCACGGAGACCGTGACTTGCTCCACTGAGGGGTCCACGGCCTCACCGGCGAGGTAGTCAAAGAATGTTCCCAGGTCGTAACAATAGGACTTGGCGGTGAGGGGGCTGTAGCCCTTCTCGGCCTCCAGGTACAGCGAGAAATCCTGAGCGATCGTCTC
>JALGSS010000313.1 GCA_029821745.1 Candidatus Zipacnadia bacterium | reverse complement strand
ACTCCGGGGTCCATGTAGGGGCACACGATATCGTAGCCGTCCGGCACCGAGCCCAGCCCCCGGTAGCGGCGGATTCTCCCGGTCATGATGGGACGCGAGGCATCCAGGCGCCTGATCACGCCGGCCCAGTGCGCCATGACTTCATGGAACGCCTGCCGCCTGTACTCGGCCACGTCCACAGACGCGCGGCCCACGCCGAAGGGCATGTCCTTGTCCAGGTCCAGTGCTGCACGTTGGTGGATTTCGCCCCAACTGCGCACGCCCGTTCCCCACCAGTCATTCAGGGCCGAGACCGTACCGTATTTCCTGACCAGGAAGGCGCGGAAATCTGCCGAATTGTAGTCGATGGCGTCCTCGAGGAAGTCTCCCGTGGCCCATGCGACGACGTCCGGGCTATCCTTGAAGCGGGTCACAACGCGCTCAATCAGGTCGGCGACCCACCCCCGGTACCGTTCGCTCCCCGGCGACGGCAACCGATCGAAGGACTGGGAGACCGTCGGGATGCTGACGACGGTCTTCAACCCATGTTCGGCCGCGATACCGATCGTGCGCGAGAATTCGGCCAACTCAATGGAATCGGCCAGGTCAGGGGCGATGTGAACGGCGGTCATCCCCAGAGCTGCCAGCGTGCCCATTGCATCCGGGTCCTGAGCGCCGTAGAGGAACACGAGCGGCCGCTGAGTGCCCTGGACTCCGGGGGCATCAGCCGCAAGGCACAATGCCTGCGCTGTCGCCAGCAGTAGCACGGTCAGCAAGAGCGTTTGCTTCATACGCAGATAATTCGCGGTGGGAAACGGGAGACCTGCGCCGCCGGGGCAGCGACGGTCAGGAGGGCATGAAGGAAGCAAAGCGGTATCCTACGCCATGGACCGTCTCAATGCAGGGGGCCAGCGGGGGGAGCTTCGCGCGAATGCGTCGCGTGTGGATGTCCACCGTACGGTCGCCACCGTAGTAGTCCTCGCCCCACACGCTCTCGAGAATGCGCGCTCGCTCCAGTGCTACCCCAGGGTGCTCCACGTAGTACCGCAGGAGAGCGAACTCCTTGTAGGTGAGCTCGACGGGCGCGCCCTTCAGCCGCACACTCATGCCGGGCACATCGATTGTCACGTCGCCGATCCTGACGACCTCCGGACCCTCCGGTTTTTCTGTGCGCGAGGCCAGCACGCGCAAGCGCAAAGCGACCTCTGCAGCACTGAAGGGTGTGACGAGGACATCTTCGACGCCCTCAACCGGTACCGCGTCCGCTGATCTCTCATCGATCACGAATACGATGGGCAGATCAGTGCCATTGGGGTGTTTGCGGATCGCCTGGAAGGTGGCAAGGCCCCACGGGAGATCCCGCACGGCCCAGACGAAGGCAAGAACAGGAGGGTGGTCGAACAGCGCGTCGCGGAGCTCCCGCGAGGAGGCCACGCTCTCCGCTCGGATCTCACTGGCAGCCAGTCCCTCCTCCAGTATCGCGAGGCCGTCGGCAGTGCCGCCCACGACGAGGGCATGGCGCTTGTCAGGGCGCGACTCCGTGCGAAGTCGCGCCCCTCTCTGACTAGTAGGAGTAGAGCTGCCCATAGGGTCTGGTGGTGTGCGATACGATCCGCGTGAACGGCTTGGAGAGCACTTCGTCCACCGCGAAGCCGAACTCAGCGCAGTAGGGCGTCAGCAGGTCGCGCAGAACGCTCGCGTCCTCTTCACCGGCTTCCTCCACCGCGACGCCCTTCCGCACATGATCGGCCGGCACCTCACCGCGGATATACATCGTGCCTCCGTGCATTCCCGTGGCGCAATACCTGCCGACGATCGGCTCGCCCGCGGGCAAGTCCAGCCCGAGGACGACGAGCTTGCCGCCGGCTAGATACTCGCCGCAGAAGTCCCGCACGCGGCCGCCGATGATCATCACGGGCTCCCGTCCCTGGTAAGACTTCATGTTGATCCCGATGCGATAGCCGGCGTTGCCGCGGATGTACACGGCGCCCCCGCGCATCGAGTAGCCCATGACGTCGCCGGCGTGTCCTGGTACGACCACCAGTCCATCGTTCATTGTGTTCGCGATGGCGTCCTGCCCGTTGCCGGAGCAGTGGATCACGGGGCCATCCATGAAGGCCGCCAGATCATTGCCGGGGATGCCGTCGATGTCGATCTTCACCGACTTGTCAATGCCACAGCCGATGTACCGGTGGCCGCAGACATTCACCAGTTCGAAGTCGGTCTCGCCGGCCTCGATCGCTGCCCTAATCTCGTCGTTCAACTCGCGGTAATGTAGCCCTGTCGCATCGATTTTCATACTTCGATCCCGGGTCCACTGACCATGTGTTTGCGGTATTGCTTGGGCAACGAAAGCATGCCCAAGTCACGCTCGATGAGGTTGTTCTTGAAGCTGGATACGTCCGTTCCCTCGCGGATAAGACCGGTGATGATCCCCGCGCGGTCGATATCGCCGACGAACAGCGCGCCGACGATCCGCCGGTCCGCGATGAACACCTTCCGGTATACCTTCTCATCCGTCGACATGTACTCCAGCACTTCAGCCCCGCGAGGCGGCTCAATGAGGCCTACCGACATCGTCGGCAGACCACATACCTGAATGGAGTTCATCGGGATGCTGCCGGCGTAACTGTCTTCCTGGCCGGCCATGTTGTGCCCCGCCACTGCGCCCTGCATGTACGCGCCCGGCCAAATCGCGATCGGCCGCGCCTCGCCGATCAGCGGATCGAAGGCTTCCGTGCAGTCACCGGCCGCGTAGACGTCCGCGTCGCTGGTGAGCATGTGGTCGTCCACGATGATTCCACGGTTCACCGATAGCCCGGCCCTCTCTGCCATCTGCGTATTCGGCCGCACCCCAACCGCCATGATAACCAACTGGGCGGGCAGGCGCGATCCGCTCTCCAGCGTCACGCTTTGCGCCTTCCCATTCCCGCCACCGATGCTCGTAGCCGCGGTCGATGTGATGACGCGGATCCCGTTCTCCTCCAGGCATCGCCGAGCCATGCGGGAGCCTGTCTCATCCAAGGCCTGCGCAAGTATGCCGTCCATCAGCTCAACCATCGTCGTCTCGATGTCGAGCAGGGCGAGGGCCTCAGCGACCTTGACGCCGATCATCCCGCCACCAACCACAACAGCCTGTCGCACATGGTTTGTGCCAATGAACTCGCGCACTCGACACATGTCCGCATAGCGCGTGAACGTGAACACCCCGTCCAGATCAGCCCCGGGCACCGGCGGGATGATGGGTATCCCGCCGACTGCTATGAGCAGCTTGCCGTACTTGAACCTGGCGCCGCTGGCGAGCACGACCTCATGCTCATCGGGCTTGGTCTCCACGACAGTCGTGCCCAAGTACGTGTCGACGGACATCTTCTCGTAGAAGTCCTGCGGGCGGTAGCTCAGCCGCTCCTCGGGCACCTTCCCCGACAGACAGTAGGTGATCAGCGGCGAACAATAGCAGTGCTCGCGCTGGTCGGACACAACGGCAAGCGTGCCTTCCTTGTCCACTTCACGGATCGCCTCAAGACCGGCGATGGCCGCGGTCGAATTGCCGATAATCAGGTAATCGTGGCGTTTCATGTCACTCATAGACCAACGCCTCATTCGGGCAGTTTGCCACACACGCCGGGACCTCGAGGCCCCCGCAGAGATCGCACTTGGATGCTACCTTGCCCTCTTCTGTGTTGATCTGGATGGCTCCGAACGGGCAAACCATGACGCAACTCCAGCAGCCGATGCACTTCTCGGGATCGTGCTGGATCGCGCCCGTCTCGGGATCCCGTGTCATGGCTCCGGCGATGCACGCGGCGACGCACGGGGCGTCTTCACAGTGACGACACTGGAGCGCAAAGGAGATCGCCCCATCTTCCTCCACCCGAACCGCCGTCTCAGGAAGGTCCTCCTTGTGGGAGAATGCCTTCACCAGCGTATCGCATCCGGAGTGCTGGAAGATGCAGTAGATCTCGCACAGCCTGCAGCCTATGCAGTACTCTTCTTTGGCATATATGCGTTTCATCGTCCGCTCCACGTTGTTTGGCGCATCCTTCCCGCCCGACACCTAGCTTCCTGCGGGCGCCACGTCGAGTATCTCGCTCTCTTCCTTGGTCAGGCCGACGGCGCGCAACATCTCCCTGTTACCGCGCAAGGCATCGATGCTGTCCATCCCCATGCCGCCCAGCATCTCCTTCATCTCCAAGCCCCACGCGCGCAGCAGATTCTTCAGGCGCCGTGTGCCGATCTCGGGATTCAATCGCTTGGTCAGGTACGGGTCCTGGGTGGCAATACCCCAGGTGCACTTCCCCGTGTAGCACTTCTGGCACATGTGGCAGCCGAGAGCGATCAGCGCTGCCGTACCGATGTAGACGGCGTCGGCACCAAGAGCGATCGCCTTCATGATGTCGCCGCTGCCCCGGAAGCCTCCCGCCGCAACGATGGCGGCCTTGTGCCGGATGTTCTCCTTGCGCAACTGGCTGTCCACCGCCGCGATCGCGAACTCGATGGGAATCCCCACGTTGTCCCGGATTACCGTCGGCGTTGCGCCGCTGCCGCCTCGGACGCCGTCGATGGCCACGATGTCGGCGCCCGCTCGCACGCAACCACTCGCGATCGGGATCACATTATTCACCGCGGCAATCTTCACGAGAATCGGCTTCTGGTAGTTCGTCGCCTCTTTCAGTGCGAAGATAAGCTGCTTGAGGTCCTCGATCGAGTAGATATCGTGGTGGGGAGCCGGTGAGATCGCGTCGGCCCCAATCGGGATCATACGCGTCTCAGATATCTCCGCCGTAACCTTCTCGCCCGGGAGGTGGCCGCCGATGCCCGGCTTGGCCCCCTGGCCGATCTTGATCTCCACGGCCTGGGCACGACCCAGGTACTCGGGATTCACGCCGAAACGCCCCGACGCGACCTGGACGATCGCGTGGTCCGCGTACTCGTACAGGTCCTTGTGCAGGCCGCCCTCGCCTGTGTTGAAGTAGGTTCCTGATGCCGTGGCGGCAGCAGCCAGCGACTTGCAGGCGTTCAAGCTGATGGATCCATAAGACATCGCCGAGAACATGACCGGGATCTCTAGCTCCAGCAGCGGAGACATCTCGGTCAACAGATTGCCCTCGTCATCGAACTCCAGGTTGTCCGGCTTCGCTCCAAGGTAAGTGCGCAGCTCCATCGGTTCCCGCAACGGGTCAATCGACGGGTTGGTTACCTGGGAAGCATTGAGGACAAGATTGTCCCAGATGACACGGTACTCCTTGTCGGTACCCATGCCGGTCAGCAGCATCCCGCCGGACTCAGCCTGGCGCGAGATGCTACGCTGAGCGCCGAGCGTCCAGTTGGGATGCGACCGGCCCGTCCTCTCGCGCTCGACAACCGTCAGCGCCCCCGTCGGGCACAGCGTGGCGCACCGCTGGCAACCGCAGCAATTGATGGCGTCCGACGAGATTGTGCCGTCCTCAGGATCAATCGTGTGCGTATCGTACGAGCACTGGCGTGCGCAGACCCCGCACTCGATGCATAGGTCCGGATCGCGCTTGATGGTGAACTCGGGTGCAAGGACTGAAAGAGCCAACCGTTACCCCTCCTGTAGCTCAAACCGAACCGGCGTGCCGGCGTCGGCAGGCCAGGATTTGTCGGGTTTCCCGTCGACCGCCCAGATGGCGGCCTCTTCACTCGCGATATACGCCCGGTCGCCCTTCTCCGCCGCGACTAGAGGCCGCAGCTTGAGGCGGTCGCTCAGGCCCACCATCCCACCGCTGTGCCCTGCAATGACTGCAAAGGGCCCGCGTACACCTGGCGCATCGCGGCGTACTTGTCGTGGAGGACAGGGTCCGCCGTGGCGTCCACCTGCTCCCACTCCGGCGGCGCCATCGCAAGCGCCGCGTCCTCAATGCTCAGCCCATGCTTGCGGCACAGCAGATCGAGCATGTAACTGATGACTTCCGAGTCCGTGAACAGCGTGCACTCGTAGCCGTAAGACTGCACGTACCGCTTATTGACCCCGTAGGACGAGATCTCTCCATTGTGGACGATGGACCACTCCAGGATGCCGAACGGGTGCGCCCCGCCCCACCAGCCTCCCGTGTTCGTCGGGAAGCGT
>JALGSS010000312.1 GCA_029821745.1 Candidatus Zipacnadia bacterium | reverse complement strand
TTGATGACGATGTCCCGGCCCGTGTGCTGCCGGGCGTTGGAGACGATGGAGCGCCCCTTGATGAACCCGTGGGCGCAGGCGTTGACCGGGATGCGCTTGAGGATCTCGTCGAGTATCCAATCCTGCGCCGCCCGGGTCTGAGGCTTCGGCACGCAGAGCAGTCGCGTGCCGCCGGAGGCCTTGGGGACCTCGCGCCGGTGGTAGTGGTCGCCCTGGCCCCGGGCCTCGGCCCACGTCAGCCACACGAGCTTGCCCTCGCTGACATCCAACGCCCGGGCGAGGTCACGCGGCGTGCCGAGGTGGGGGAGCTCGAACCGGTCGAGCCCGTCGGGGTCATACTGGGCCCTCGGGCGGGAGTAGCGCTTCCGTCCCGGCTTGATCCGCCGCGCCGGGGGGAGGAACGTGGGAGAGCGCCGCGCTCTCTGGACTGCTGGGCTCTCGCCTTTGCTCTTGCTCCGCGCCTTGCGTGCGGGTGCCGTGCCGGGCTCGGGAGCAGACCTCGCGTTGGGTGCGAAGCGGCCCAGCAGCCGACTGATGAACTCGAAGATGCCCATAGTCGTGATCCCGTGTCTACTGCCGCAGACTGAGGATAGGGTGCGTCGATGGTCCGCCGGACACAGACGTGGGCGGAGCGAAACCTACGGGACCTCCCCCGGAGGTCCTGCTGACTATGCCGATATGCGCGGAGCCCGTCCACGGAGCTCCTGCATATCGGTAGGCGGGTAAGTGCCCGAATTCCGCGCCACGGCGTAGCGCCGTGGTGACTCAGCACACAAGGTGCGCAGAGTGATCGAACGCTAGGTCTCGCTCCGCCCAGACAGTGTAACGGTGACCTATTTCGCCACCCGCCGCAAGATTCCTGCTGCATTCCGTGTCGTAATGACATATTCTGTTGATAGGCGCTGGACAACGGTTGTGTTGAAGAAAGAGAATCATGGGCACGGGGTGTCGTCCCGCTCTGCGGGATGCGAAGGGGCCCCGTGCAAGGCGTCTCAGAGGCCCCGTGGGGCCCATGTAGCGCGTCGGTCACGACGCGCTGTGACACCCCACGGCCATGCGTCGATAGTTAATCAACACAACCCAACTCACAGGACCCTCGTCGCCGTCTGGAGACCTCGGCGAGGAAACCTGCTTCCGACTATGCAACAAATCCGGCAGTGGAAACGTCAGAAGCCCGGCACAACACTTCAGACAGGGTGAAGTGGCTCAATAGATCCGACACCGGCCGTCAGTTGGCCGGAGCACATACACAGTTGGTCGCGCCGGTATCCCTCGCGGGGCCGGTACATCTAGGAGGTCTCAGAGCATGTTCAAGAGACGGGGGCAGAACTACGTATCGATTGCCGTAGTGACCTTACTGTTGCTGCTCGTGACCGCTGCCGTCGCCGAGCATTCCGTACCAGTGCAGAGCGCCGTGGACAGGCTGGCGAAGGTGCTGAAAATCGAGCCTGAAGAGATCACTGTCGTCTCCGCGGAGGTAGTCACCTGGCGGGACACGTCGCTGGGCGTGCCGCGCGAAGGCCGCGCCTACCTGCAAGTTCTCACTTCCGGCTACCGCGTGATTCTGGAGGCAGAAGGCACGCGGTACGAGTACCACACGGATATGGGCCGCCGTGTCGTTCTCGCATCCAAGAGTGACAGCCCGAAGCCGCCTCCGCCTCCGGCGGAGAAGACCAGCGACATCCTCGACAAGTGCCGCGCGGACCTTGCGAAGCGCCTGGGAATCCTGGTGGATGACGTCGAGGTCGTCAGGGAGGCCCCGCATACCTTCGCCGACACCTCTCTGGGTCTGGCGAAGCCGGGCGAAGTCTACCTGATGATGATCAACCCGGGCCGCGTGGTGATTCTCAAGGCCGGGCCGTGGTTGTACCTGTACACCTGCACCGAGGGTACGTTCCGCTATGGCGGGCCCGTTGGCGCGTGGCACTGGTCAACTCTGTATATCGAGCCCGTCGCGAACGAGCCCAACTTCAACGGGAACCTGACCCAGGTGACTCTCGTGGGAACCAACCCCCAGACAGTTCTCGAGGGTGTCACTGACTTCCGGCCCCAGCGTACCGGGTCGATCATCGCGAAGCGGCGGACGTCTCGCTCGGGCCACGAGCTCTACTACGTGGCGCCCGGCAAGTTCGGCGAAGCGATCAAGCTTGGGGCGGCCTTCGACTTCGGCGACGCCGCCGTGAACGAGGACGACTCTGAGTATGTTGTCTTCTCCCGGCGCATGGTTGGGGCGCAGTGGCAGGTCACGCGGGGTACTTTGGCGGAGGACGGGGACAGCGTCGAGATAGACTTGCCTGAAGACGCGCGGCCGTCGCGCCTCTACTGGCATCGCAAGAACCCGTCGGCGGTTGTCACGGAAGGCGAGAAGACGGTCTACTACGAACTGGTCGAGGAAGATGGCGAGCTGTACTGGCAGATCGACAAGGGGTTCTTCCCGCCCGAAGAGGAGTACATGCTGCTCAACAAGAGCGAGACGCTCATGATCGACATGAAAATGGTCGACGACAAACCCGTCACTCGCGTATCCCGGGAGTGGTTCACGGGCGCTGAGACGAAGATCGCGACCCTCGAGGGCTTCGAGCTGCTTGAGTACTTCGTGTCGCCGGACAAGGCCTTCGCGTTGCTTCGTGGCATGGTGGACGAGAAAGTGTCTGTGGTCGTCGTTGATCTCGGGACGGGCGAGGTACTGCACCCGGTCGCGAAGCCACGAGGCCGCGTGCAGATATTCTCGGTCCCACCCAAGGCCCTGTCGACATTCCTTCCGTACTTCAAGGCGGCGATGGAGCAGTAGCCGCCGCGGCGAACCGTCGTGTCCTGCGCCGGCCCGGACCGCTCACCGACGAGCGCTCCGGGCCGGCGCGTGATTCTGGACCAGGGATTTTCGCACTCCGCTCTCGGCACCTGTTGACGGGTCCCCGCCGACACCGTATCCTGACTACCGGATTACACTTCTGTCTGGAAGTCATCGATGCTCGCGAATCTCCTGCACTCAGACTTCGGGCTGTTCGCCGGCGAAGCCTTCCTTGCCCTCATGCTGGGGGGCGCTCTGCTGGCTGTGCGGCAGGCTGTGCTCGGGAAGGACGGCCCGCGCACGCGGCTGGACCTGACGGGCCCTCTCACGCTACTGGCCCTCCTGCTTCTCTTCGTGCGGCCGCAGTCCGGCCCCGCATCCGCGAATCTCCCGGGCGTGCTGGTGCCGGCCGCCCTCGTGTACCTGATCGGCCTCGTGTTCGGCTATCGCCCGGCGCCCTGGGTCTGGCGCGGCATCGCGCTGTTCGTCGTGGGGCTGATCGCGGCCCAGTACCATGGTGTGCGGATCGCGACCCTCAAGGTGCCCTTCGCCGAAAGCTGGGTCGAGCTTGGCGCCGTGGGCACCGTCCTCACCGCCCTGTGGCTCGCGCTGTTCGCGGGCCTGTTCGGTCGGGCGGCGACAATCCCCGGCGTTCCAGCCGGCGTCGCCGCGCTGGGCGGCCTCACCTTCTACGCAATCTGTCGCCTGCGCGAGGACTTGACCACGCCCGAAGGCGCGTTCTTCGCGCTCATGCTCGCCGGCGCATGTCTGCCTCAGGTATTCCTCGCGCAGCACTTGAGGCGCGGCGGCGCCACCTCCGGCGGCTACGTGATCGGTTTTCTGGTGGGCGTGGCGAGCATCATCGGCGCGCTGAAGAACACCGCCCTGCTCGTGGCGGTGGTGCCCCTGCTCATCATCGGCGCTCCGCTGTTCGCCGCCTACTGCACCTACATCGCCGACCTGCGTGGCAGTTGGCGGGCAGTGGCCCACGCGCGACGGCTCCGGCACCTGCACGAGATACTCCTGGAGCAGGGCTACTCGCCGCGCCAGGTTCTCCAGATCATCCTCGGCGGCACTCTCTTCCTGTGTCTGCTGGCGATCGTTCTCGTGCTGCTCATCACGGTCTCCTTCGTCATCAAACTGCTCGCGATTCTGATCGCAGCCGTGGCCGGACTGACGCTCTTCTACGTGGTGTTGCGGATGATGCCGCGACCCATCCAGAGCGCCGAAGGCGACCAGCCCCTCTCGGTGAGCCTGCTCGGGGTCAAGGTGCATGCGGTGACGATGCCCCAGGCGCTGGCCCAGGCGGAGAAGTTCATCCGCGAGGACACGCCCCACATGATCGTCACGTCGGACGCCTCCGGCGTTATGCGCGCGGTCGATGACCCGGAGTTCCGGGACATCGTGAATCGGGCCGACCTCGTCACTCCGGACGGCGCGGGCGTGATCCTCTCCGCCCGGCTTCTCAACATCCCGCTGGAGGCGCGCTGCTCGGGCTGCGACATGGTCGTCGGACTGTGCGGGGTCGCGGCGGAGCTTGGCCGCTCCGTGTACCTGCTCGGAGGCGCGCCCGGGGTCGCCGAGCTGGCCGGGAAGAAGCTGCAGGAGCAGTTCCCGGACCTGCGGATCGCCGGGTGCCGGGACGGCTACTTCAAGCCCGAGGACGAACCGGAGGTGCTCGAGGAAATCAAGCGGACGCGTCCCGCCGTGTTGTTCGTGGCCCTCGGCATCCCACGTCAGGAGAAGTGGATCCGGGAGCATCTCGAGGAGCTTGGCGTCCCGGTATCGGTGGGCATCGGCGGAAGCCTGGATGTCATCTCGGGGCTGAAGAAGCGTGCGCCGGTGTGGATGCAGCGCGCCGGGATCGAGTGGCTCTACCGCGTCGCGAAGGAACCCTCGCGACTGCCCCGGCTGGCCGCCCTGCCGCGGATTGTGGTGCTCACCTTCGCCGAACTCCTTCGCGCGCCCCAGCCCGTTGATAGCGCGGACTCGATCAGACAAAGTCAGGAGAATTCGCGATGAGCAGCCCGGTACTGATTGTTGGTTCCATCGCCCTGGACAGCGTCGAGACTCCCTTCGGTAAACTGGAGCGAGCGATAGGTGGGGCCGGCACGTACAGCTCCTTCGCTGCGAGCCTGGTCGCACCGGTGCGCCTCGTCGGGGTGATCGGCGAGGATTTCCCCCGGGAGACTCTAGACCTGTTGCAGGCGCGTGGAGTCGATCTGGAGGGCGTCGAGACCGTGCCGGGGGGCAAGTCCTTCCACTGGGCCGGGCGCTACGAGTATGACATGGGGTCCGCGCAGACCCTCGACACCCAGCTCAATGTCTTCGGCGACTTCGACCCCAAGATCCCCGCCGGCTACCGGGACACACCGTACGTGTTCCTCGCCAACATCCAGCCGAGTCTTCAATTGTCGGTACTCGACCAGATCTCCGACCCCCGGCTCGTTTTCTGTGACACGATGAACTTCTGGATCGAGAGCGCGAAGGACGACTTGCTCAGAGTCTTGGAGCGCGTGGACGTGGCGCTGCTCAACGATGCGGAAGCGCGGCAGTTGACGGGCACGCCGAACCTGGCTGTCGCGGCGCAGAAGGTGCTGGATATCGGGCCGCGCTTCGTGGTGATAAAGAAGGGGGAGTACGGGGCGACCCTTGTTTCGAGAGAGGGCCAGTTCTCCCTGCCGTGCTACCCTCTCGCAACAGTCAAGGATCCTACGGGCGCTGGGGACAGCTTCGCGGGCGGGATGATCGGCTACATGGCGTGGCGCGAGTCCGACAGTGAGGACGACCTGCGCCAGGCCCTCGCATGCGGGACTTGTTGCGCTTCGGCCTGCGTGCAGGATTTCTCCCTGAAGGGGCTGGAGAAGCTGACGGTGGACGAACTGTACTGCCGCTACGATGACCTGCAATCCATGGTGCAGTTCGACAAGCTCCCGCCGCGGGAGTAGGGCCGTTGCCGTCGTAGCCTGCGGCCGTTGTCATCGGCGCACGTCGCACCTACCCCCGGCCCCTTCCTGCGAGGAAGGGGAGAACGGCGTACCTACCCCCGGCCCCTTCCTGCGAGGAAGGGGAGAACGGCGTACCTACCCCCGGCCCCTTCCTGCGAGGA
>JALGSS010000311.1 GCA_029821745.1 Candidatus Zipacnadia bacterium | reverse complement strand
GGAATGGGCATGCCTGGTGGAATGCCTGGAATGGGCATGCCTGGTGGAATGCCGATGCCAGGTGGAATGCCGGGAGGCATGATGATGCCAGGCGGCATGCCCGGTGGCATGATGATGCCAGGGATGGGCGGCCCCGGCGGCCCCGGCGGAATGCCGATGCCTGGAATGGGCGGACGACGCGGTGGCCGCCGCGCTCCGAGGCAGAAGCCTCTCACCTCGATCCGCGTTGTCCTCGTCACCGATGAGGGCCAGTTGGATTCCGGTGCATTCGAAGTCAAGGAACTGGACGAAGAGGACGGATGGTCCGAGGCCAAGGTCCCCTTCTCGAAGCTGAAGGGCCCCGGCGGCAAGGAAGGCGCGAAGCTCACCGGCCTCATCTTGACCGGGAACTCGGGCGGCAGCTTCTACATTGGACACGTCGAACTGACCGGCGGCTAGCGCCCGCGGCCGGTTATCATCGTCGCACTCAAGGGCCTCCCGTACGGGGGCCCTTTTCGTGCAGACGTGGCGACAATATCACGCCTTGGCGGAGAGATGACTATGGACTTCGTACTGCGTGGCGGAACCGTCATCGATCCCGGCGCAGGGGTCGAGGCGCAGACGGACTTGTGGGTGAAGGACGGCGTGGTCGCGGGCATCGGACCCGAGCCGCTTCGTGCTGACTGGGAGACCGTCGACGTGTCCGGGCTCGTGGTCGCACCAGGGCTGATCGATGTTCATGTCCACCTGCGCGAGCCGGGCCAGACTCACAAGGAGACCATCGCCACGGGAACAGCCGCCGCTGTCGCCGGAGGTTTTACGACGGTTTGCTGCATGCCCAACACGACACCCGCCATCGACCGGCCGGAGCGCGTTCGCGAACTCCGAGACTGCATCGACCGAGATGCCGGCTGCCGCGTCTGCGTCATCGGCGCGGTGAGCCTGGACAACCTCAACGAGCAGTTCGTGGACGCCGGGGAGATGGTCGCGGCCGGCTGCGTTGCGCTGACCGACGACGCTTTCCCCGTGCAGACCCAAGACAAGATGGCGTCGGTGTTCTCGGGCATGTCCGGGACCCACGTCCCCTTCATCGCCCATTGCGAAGACAAGCGCTACGCCGGCAAGGGCGTGATGAACGCCGGCGCGGCCGGTCAACACTTGGGCTTGCCCGGACAGGACAGCCGTTCGGAGAGCGAGAGTCTCCTCGCTTGGATGACTGCTGCGGAGGCCGTGGGCGACCCCGCGCAGCAGGTTCACCTTCACATCGCGCACGTGAGTTCAGCGCGGCTTCTTGAGGCCGTGGCCCAAGCGCGCAGCCAAGCACCGTCACCGGCTAGGATCACCCTTGAGACTGCGCCCCACTACTTCGCGCTGACCGCTGAGGCTGTGCGCGAGTTCGGCCCCAATGCCAAGATGAACCCGCCCCTTCGCACGGAGGCTGACAGAGCGGCCGTCCGCGCCGCGCTGAAGGACGGGCGCATCCCGATCATTGCGACAGACCACGCTCCGCATGCGCCGGACGAGAAAGCTCAGGGGATGATCGACGGCCCCTTCGGCATCGTCGGTCTCGAGACCGCGCTGGGAGTCGCTCTGACCGAACTCGTGCACACGGGGGAATTGCCCCTTGCCGATGTGCTGGCGCGAATGACGTGCAACCCCGCCGCTTCATTCTCGTTGTCCGCGCCCGGCGAGATTCCTCTCGGTACGCTGCGCGTCGGCGCTCCCGCCGACATCACTATCATCGACCTGCGGAAAGCCTGGGTGGTTGATCCCGCGCGGTTCCAGTCGAAGGGCCGGAACACGCCCTTTGCGGGGGCGACGCTCCAAGGCCGCGCGTGGGGGACAGTGATCGCCGGGGACTTTCGGATGCGCGAATACGAGCTACCCCCACCCGATGCGGTCGGGCCATGTACCGATGGCCACCCATAATTGTGCCGATTTCCGCCGATTCGGGACCTAATTCGCTTGCCGGCGACACCCCCCAAACGTATAATTGTGACGGTCGGGGTTAGAAGAACAACAGGCCCGCCGTGATATCTAAAGCTGTTCTTAGTCGTCCACAGGCGCTCTTGAGAATAGATTCGTCGCGCATGCACGCGAAGGGGACGACGGCCGTTGAAGAAGCAGGCGATCCTGGCGTTGGAAGATGGTCTCGTCTTGGAGGGCTGGTCCTTTGGGGCCGAGGGCGAGAATACCGGTGAAGTCGTGTTCAACACCGGGATGACCGGCTACCAGGAAGTTCTCACCGATCCCTCGTACCGGGGCCAGATCCCGTGCATGACCTACACACAGGTCGGCAACTACGGGACCAACGAGGAGGATGTTGAGTCCTGGCGGCCATGGGTCGAGGGCTTCATCGTTCGCGAGAACTGCGCGGTCCCGAGCAACTGGCGCAGCACCAGGAGCCTCGACGAGTACCTCCGAGCCAACGATATTATCGGCATCGAAGGTGTCGATACCCGGATGCTCACCAAGCATCTGCGCACCCATGGAGCCAAGAAGGGCGTCATCTCCTCCGTTGACCTCGACCCCGACAGCCTCGTAGAGAAAGCCAAGGCCTCGCCATCCATCGTCAACATCGACCTCGCGCAGGATGTTACGTGCGAGAAAACGCGCGAGTGGACTGAGGACGGGTACGTCGATTTCGAGCCCGACGACGGCGGACAGCTCTCGCTCGGAATCGCTCCCGAGACGCGGCACGATCTGATCCCGGATGTCGAGCGACGGCTGCGTGTCGTCGTCCTCGATCTCGGTGTCAAGCAGAATATCCTGCGCTGCCTGTTGGACGTCGGCGCTCGGGTCATCGTTGTACCGGCGACGACAACAGCGCGCGAGATCTTGGATCTCAATCCTGACGGGTTCGTCATCTCCAACGGACCGGGCGATCCAGACCCGGTTGCTTACGCGATCGAGACGATCCGCGACCTCATCGGCAAGGTGCCCTTATTCGGCATCTGCTTTGGACAGCAACTCATCGGGCTGGCGATGGGCGGGAAGACTTACAAGCTCAAGTTTGGCCACCGTGGCGTCAACCATCCTGTGATGAACTTGCGCACGGGAGAGGTCGAGATCACCACGCAGAACCACGGGTTCTCCGTCGATCTGGACTCTCTCGCCGGGACGGGAATGGAGCAAACGCACGTCAACCTCAACGACAAGACGATTGAGGGAATGCGCCATCGGGAGCTGCCGGTGTTTTCCGTGCAGTATCACCCGGAAGCTGGGCCGGGGCCCCACGATGCCCGTTACCTATTCAACGACTTCAAAGCCGACATGTTGGCATTCCAAGAGGGTTGAGCAAGCACATACCGCATAGCTCGCGCTAACCGAAGCCTACTCTTCTCCGCAGCACCGAACGCAGCAGCGATCAGCCCTGGTTGGCGGCCTACCCCTATCGTGGGTCGGCCAGTTGCATGGAAAGGCCGCTGCGATGCAGGCGCATGACAGACAGACAAGACAGGGACCACCCCGACTCCGCCGGAGAGCGATTGTCTTTGGTGCCTCGCTGCTGCTCTTCGGGGTCGCAATGCTGCTCACCGGACTGGGCATCGGTCTCACCAAGTCGGGCCTTCCCCCGGAGCAGCACCCCTCTTTGCTTATCGGGACTGAGGATCTGCCGGCGATCCGCGCGCGCGTGGATGCCGAGCCCTACCGCCAGTGGCGGCAGCGGCTCCTCGAATACGCCGATGTAGATTCCGCCCTGTACCCGCCCAATGGCATGGAGTCCGATGACGCCCTCCGCGCGAAGGCTCTTGCCTTCGCCCATGTGCTCACCAAGGAACGACGCTACGCAAGCCGCGCCACCGAGATCCTCGCCAGGGCCCGGCCTCCGTCACGAGGCGGCGCGTGGCACGGTTTGGACGACATGGTTGAGGGTGCGGCCGCCTACGCCATCGCCTACGACCTGCTCGCGGGGTACATGCACGCGCAACCGGTGATCGACGAGAAGACCCGGCTTCTGCTCGCCGGCCTGGCTCGCGAGTTGTACACGAGCCGCTACCGATGGCCCAGCCCCGCCGACGACACGCGGCGCATCCGACAGCACGCGGCCCTCGGGCTGTGCGCCCTGGCGATCCGAGACTTCGAGCCCCGGGCAGGCCGTGCCGGGCCGAAGGCCTGGTACTCACGGGCCACGCGAGGTGTCCTCGATGGCCTCGCGCGCCAGGTCTGCGACGACGGCGCCTACGCGGAGGGCCCTGAGCGTTTCGCCGAGGCGGCGGAGTTGTACATCCCCTTCCTCATTGCCGGCCATCGCGTGACCGGCGACTACATGTTTGAGAAGCATGCTCTGCGAGCCTGTGAGTGGGCGGTCAAGATTCGCCAGCCCAACGGCCTTCGCCCCAACATCGACTGCGCGGCTCTCACCCCGAACTTCAGCTACGCCCTCACTGCCGACCTCAACGCCCCAGGGCTCTTCCGGTGGGACGCGGGCAACTCGGCGCTCGCCACTGATGTTCCCGCAGAGCAGTTGGCCGAAGCGCTCGCCTGGTACGACTCAGAACTCACGGGCACTGCGCCGGATTGGCCCGCGAGCATGAGACTCACCGACTCGGGCGACACCGTCTTTCGCTCGAACTGGGGACCGGACAGCGACTACCTGTACCTGCGAGCCGAACGCGCGCAAGCTCGGACCGCAGGCGGCGTTTTCGAGCAGCCGGACGCGACGAGCTTCATCCTCTGCCACGGCGATGAGACATTGGTGCTCGACAGCGGCTATGGCGGGTGGAAGCACCGTGACGCGACCCGAGATGGCCCGGCGCACAGCATTGTCCTCATGGACGGCGAAGGTCCGCCGGTCAAGACCGCCCTCGGTGCCGTGTTGTCGGTCGATGTCGATGTGGAGACCTGTGACTCGGTGTTCGACGAGGACGTGTCCGCCGTACGCGTGCGCAGGCGACACGACCGCGCGCTATTCGATCGCACCGTCATCTTCGCGGGTGGCCGCGACTTCATCGTCTTCGACAACGCCCGTGCTGCGGAGGGCGAACACGAGTTCACTTGGCTTCTGCACGTGAACGCCGGAGGAACGACCGGAGGCGGCCTGCAGGTCGAGGGTAACCGCGCGCTCATCCGTCGGCCCGGCGCTGCCATGAACGTCGAGTTGCTCTCTAGCGCAAAGGAAACTGCACTCACTCACAGCGGTGCGCTTCACTACTTCCAGGAAGACGACGCCCAGTCTCATATGGTGCTTCGCGCGGACGTTCCTGGCTCTCGTGGCGCCCACTTCGTCGCCCTGCTGTCGCCGCGTGACCCAGGCAAGCCCTTCGCTTCGGCGACGCCAACCTACGGGAAGAACTCGCGGGGCTTCATCTTCGCCGACGGTCGCCGAGCCATTTTCCGGACGGGTTCGGGCCGGTATATCGGTCGCGAGGGAATCTCGACCAATGGCGTCGCGCTGTACTGGGTCGTGGACAGGGCGGGTCGCCCGGAGCACATCCTCGTCTTGGGCGCTTCGAAGCTTTGGATCGATGGCAAGGCCGTCTGGAAATCCGACCAGCGTGAGAGCCACCTCTGGCGCCCGAAGACCCCGGTCACCATGGCCTCCAGCAACTAGCGGCCACCCGCACGACTCCAGTGGTGCGCCCTCGGGCTACTCCGTGCCCGCCGCTTCCCACGTCCACAGGTCATCCGAGAATGCCAGCCCGAAGGTCGCGTTGCTGTCGGGCGTCTCGATGCCGTGGTAGATCATCCCCCACTTCCCGCAGATCTCCCGCCAATCGTCCACGAACAGCGCCGACTGGCTGTACGCGCACCAGGACTCCTGGGGCAGCTTGATCTCAGCGTTGGGGTGACATCCCCACGCCGGCGAAGAAATGCCATGTCTCCTGGTCCCTGACCAGCGCGCAGTTCTCCACGCCCCCGTTGCCATCGTACGCGCTGCCGTCGATGAAGGGCGCATCCGGCGTCAGGTTCTCCCACGTTTTCAGGTCCCCCGATGCATGCATTCCGAATGCCCGGTGATCGGTGCCCTTGATGAAGTTCACCCACGCGCATTGCCACCGTTGCTCATGTCTGAATAGCCAGCCATCAATGGGGCCATGCTCCGCGCCCCAGCCGGGTCCGCTATCTGCCGGGATGATGTGCTCGGGCGCCGACCAATGCAGGAGATCATCCGAGTACAACAGCGCGATCTCGCTGGGCCAAGGGTACGACTGGACCACGAGCACCCACTGCCCACCGGCC
>JALGSS010000310.1 GCA_029821745.1 Candidatus Zipacnadia bacterium | reverse complement strand
CGGACGAAGCCGAAGGCCTGCAACTACGGGCTCGCGGTGGCGACGTCAGAGCTTCTGGTCATCTATGACGCCGAGGACATCCCGGAACGCGACCAGCTCCGCAAGGCCGCGTGCGCTTTCCGGAGAGTACCCGAGAACGTCGTCTGCCTGCAGGCCAAACTGAACTACTTCAACCCCCGTCAGAATCTGCAGACGCGCTGGTTCACTGCTGAGTATTCCGTCTGGTTCGACCTGTTCCTGCCGGGCCTGACGGCCTCCGGCGCGCCGATTCCATTGGGGGGCACGTCGAACCACTTCCGGGTGGACGTGCTCCGGGAGCTGGGTGGCTGGGATCCCTTCAACGTGACCGAGGATTGCGACCTCGGGGTCCGGATGTACAAGCATGGGTACCGCACCAGCATGGTCGACAGCACCACGTGGGAAGAGGCGAACTCGCATTTCTTCAGTTGGCTGCGGCAGCGATCTCGGTGGGTGAAGGGCTACATCCAGACCTATCTGGTCCACACGCGCAGCCCGCTCAAGCTGATCCGTCAACTGGGGCTCCCCGGGTGGTTCTCGTTCCAGATGACTGTAGGCGGGTCCATCGTCTGCTTCCTGATGAACCCCGTGTACTGGCTGCTGACGGTGGCCTGGCTGCTTACGCACGCCGACGTCATCAACGCGATGTTCCCGACGCCGATCTACGTGGGCGGCGTGTTCTGCCTGCTGGTCGGCAATATCGTGTTTGTCTATCTGAACGTCGCCGGATGCATGAACCGGGGATACTACGACCTGGTGAAGTATGCGCTCATCACACCGATCTACTGGCTGATGATGAGTTGGGCTGCCTACAAGGCGGCAGCGCAGATCATCGTCAACCCGCACTACTGGGAGAAGACGCAACACGGTCTGGTCAACGAGGGGGCCGCGCCTTCGGGAGGCGGCGACTGAGTTGAGCGCGGCCTGCGACGGACCTGACACCGATATGCCTGACACGCTTGCTGCCCGAACCTGCGTATCGCGTCTCGAAGCATGGGCCATTCTCCTGTGCTGCGTGGCGCTGTGCGTAATCGCGGGCCATGGCGTGCAGCCATCGGGTCGAGCCGACTGGGACGCTCTGGCGGCGGTATCCCACGCCTTCGACGTCGTGTACAAGGAGCCCCGCTTCAACCTCAGCCTCATCGGCTTCGTTGACCCACCGCTGCCCGCGCTGCTGTATCTGCCCTTCTGCGGATTCATCCCGACTTCCGCTACGAGCGGCCTCGCGTGCCCGATTCTCGGGTGTCTGTTGCTCGGCGGGACCGCCCTGCTTCTCAACAGTTTGCTGGCCTACGCGGGGCTGCCCCGAAGTCTGCGCCGGCTGCTGATTCTCGGGTTCATCTCACACCCGCTGATCTTGAGTTTCACGGTCCTGGGGAGCCCGGGGATATTGCTGGCTTTCGCGGTGACGGGGGCAGCCTGGGCGCTGACGCGCTGGTCACAGGAGGAGAACTTCCGGGACCTGGTGACGGCCTCGCTATTCGTGACGGCAGCGGTGCTGACGCGCTATGAGGCCGTGTGGTTTGCGCTGACCGCGACGGGCTACGTAGCGTGGCGAACCCATCGCAAGAACGAAGGCTGGGCGCGCACTGAGGGCACGCTAATCGCCTTCCTGCTGCCGGTGGTCTACTGCGCGACGGTGTGGGTCGGAGCGAACTGGGCGATTCTCGGCGACCCGTGGCATTTCTGGCGGGAGACCACGGCGGCCGGCCCCGAGACATCCATGGCCTGGCAGCCCTGGGTCTCCTCGGTGCTCTGGGCTCTGATCGTCGTGTGCCCGCCGATTCTGGGGTTGCTGTACCATGAGGTCCGGGGAGTGGGGCGCCGGGCGCCCATCGGTCGGCCGGCCGCGTGGCTGGCGATCGGGACGATGCTGGGGGCCATCATCACCCCGAGGCTGCACCTGAGTCTGAACGCCGACCCGTGGCTGCGGTTGGCCACCTTGTCCGTCGCGGGTGCCGCGATAGGCTGTGCGCTTCTTGGCGTCGTGGTGGCGCATTACCTGCAGCACGGGCTGCGGGGCAGTCGCTTCCCGCTCACCGGGACAGTTGTGCTGGCGGTGCTGGGAGTCGCGCTCGTGCTTCACGGTCAGGCGGCCGGGCGTGCGGGCCTGCCGACATCGGTTCTGCAAACCGTGAGCGGGCAGGTTGCCTTCGCGAGCGACGTGCACGCTGAGCGTAACGTGGCCCAGATCGTCGCCTCGAAGCTGGGCCCGGACGCGAAGGCATATGTCGTGGGCGGACCAGGTTTCGCGGTGTCCCTGTTCGCCGCGAGACCCGCTCAGATGGTGCTTCATGAAACGGCCGATTTCGGGCGGCTTCCCCTCAGGGAAGGGGATCTGTTGCTTGTCCACGAGGGCCCGGGGGCCGGTCACATTCCCGACGCGCTGAAACCCCGAGGCCTGAGTGCTGAGCCTGTCCCGATCGAGGACGCTGGGGCCTGGGATCTGCTTGAGATCAGCCGCGCCGGCGCCGATCCAGACACAGTCGGGCACTAACCCGGGTCGCGTTGAGGAGCGCCGATTAGCCGTGGGGTGCCGATGTCGCACAATCGGCCGGGCCCCACGGGTGCGCTTTACGGGGCAGAACGGACCTGCGGGGCCCCGGTCATAGAGACCGGGTACCGGTCTCGCTACCCCGCAGCTACCCAAAGGGACCTAGTGAACACGATTCCGCCGCCCCCTGATCGCACGACCCGGGGGCGCTTTGCGCTTCCGCCTCAGTTCGTGAAGGCCGCCTTGTTCGGCGTCTCCCACAGGATGCGCGCGGCGAACACAGTGTTGTCGCTGCCGTGCGTCTCGCAACCAACCGGCTGCATCCACTCCGCGTCAACCACCCAGGTTTCATCTTCCGTGACGTCAATGGCCCCGAAGTTCCCGAGCCGCGCTCCACGCTCGGGGACGATCGCGCGTTCCGTCTCGCGGATGACCCGGAGATTGTCCGTGTCCACCTGGGCCATGAAGAGCGGCGCGCGATGCCGGAAGACGTGGTCATTGTCGGCCCCGCGCCTCGTGTAGAGCAGGAAGAGCCCGTCGCTGTGGGTGATCCAGTGCTGCTGGGTATTGTAGTTGCCCAACTCCTCGCCGTCATCGAACCGCCAGGGGACAGGTTCGTCGAAGTTCAGGCCATCATCCCCGGCGGTCACGTAACCACGCACATCGTTCCTCAGCGTCAGGTAGTAACGGTCGCCGAACCAGGCGATGGACGGCTCCCCGAGGCCCCGAGGTTCGGTCACGGACATCTCATTGCCGTGCTCGATGAAGGAAAGCGTGACACCGTCGAACCCGCAGCGCACCACCGTGACCGCCGAGCAGTCTGGGCTGTCACTGTTGGGATCCCTGAAGTAGATGGGTAACAGGATCGTGCCGTCCGGCAGGTCCACTCGCTGGGTACAGCCGGCCCCCGCGGAGAAGAACTTGTCGGGGTCGGGCATTTCGAGCGCTCCCCAAAGCGACCACGTGCGCGCGTCCGCGTCGTAGACGGAGTACGCGGTCTCCCGCTTCCGTGGGTTGGGCGCAAGGTGGTCCCCGACGTAACGGGCCACGTGTCCCGTCCCGAGCAGTTTCCCTGTAGCCTCGTGGAACTTGGGGGAGAAGTCGCAGATGCAGTTCACGATGTCGCCGGGCTCCGACTGACGACCGAGGGTCTCGTGCTCAACGGGCCCCTCCCAGGTAGCGCCCATGTCGTCTGTGCGCATGTCGTTGAGAGCGTAGAAGATATCGGAGCCGCTGAGCAGGAGCTTCTGCATGGTCACCACGACAGCGGGCATCCCGTCTTTGCCTATCCCGGGAATCGCGCCCGGTCGAGCGTGGACCCAGCACGTTTCCGCGTCGAAGCCGCTTGTGATGGTCTCCAGTTGGACCTCGTAGTTCACCAGTCTGGTCATCCCCGGATGTCTCCTCTGAGGCAAGGTTAGGGTTCGGCGCGGCAGGCCCGGCCTTAGCGGGGCCTCAATAACATTCCGCGCCCCCGCGTCGAGGGCCTCCCAGACATCGCACTGGGTAGATGGAGGTCTCGGTCGGCAGTCGGCTGAATACCCGATGCGGGCCGCGTACACACGCACGACGACTCACGAGCCAGGAGGCGCACTCATGTGGATTGACATTCACGTGCATACACGGATGTTCGACACCCCCGAGCGAGGCGGAGAGGGGCGTGGCAAGCGCGCAACGCCGGAGGAACTGATGGCGATGGTGAAGCCGCAGGGCGTCCGCGCTGTGTGCGCCTTGCCGGGCGTGCCGCCGGAGTGCTCGTGGTTCCCGCAGTCCAATGAGGAGATACTGCTGGCCGCGGAACAGTATCCGGATTTCATCATCCCCTTCATGAACATCGACCCGCGCCAGGGCAACAACTCCCCCGACACGGATCTGAGCTACCTGATGGAGCACTACAAGGAGCGTGGCTGCAAGGCCATCGGTGAGCTCACGGCCAACATGCCCTTTGATGACCCGTACATCGAGAATGTCTTCAAGCACGCCCAGGCTTGCGAGCTATCGGTGACCTTCCACATCGCGCCGAAGAAGGGCGGCTGCTACGGGCTGATCGACCATCCGGGGTTGCCACTCCTGGAAGGCGCACTGAAGAAGTTCCCTGACCTGAAGTTCCTCGGGCACTCGCAGCCCTTCTGGGCCGAGATCAGCGGTGATTTGAGTGAAGAGGAGCGGAACACGTACCCCAAGGGCCCGGTGGTCGAGGGCGGCGCCGTCGTGCGGCTGATGCGGGAGTTCCCGAACTTGTACGGAGACATGTCGGCGGGCAGCGGGCACAACGCGGTGAGCAGAGATCCGGAGTTCGGGTACCAGTTCATGGCGGAGTTCCAGGACCGCCTGCTGTTCGGCACGGACATCTGTGACCCGCGGAACGAGACGCCCTTGATCGACTTCATTAAGGACGCTCACGCCGCCGGTCACATCTCGCAGGAAGCGTATGAGAAGATCTGCTGGCGCAACGCGGAGAAGCTACTCGGGCTTGACAGCCAAAGCTGAGCCCAACCAGGGAGCCGAAACCATGTTCATCGACATCCATGTGCACGCGCGGACCTTCGACTTCCCGCATAGGAACGTGCCCGGGGGCGGGAGATACGCCACGCCGGAGGAGATCATCGAGAAGCTGAGACCGCGAGGCGTGCGGGCCGCTTGCGTGTTCTCACGGGTGAATCCCGAGGTGGGCTGGTTCATGCAGTCCGTCGAGGAGACGCTGATGATGGCCGAGCAGCACCCGGACTTCGTCATCCCGTTCATGAACATCGACCCGCGACAGTGCCTCAATCACCCGGACGCGGACCTCGGCTATCTGATGGATCACTATCTTGAGCGGGGATGCAAGGGAATCGGCGAAGTATGCGCCAATCTGCGCTGGGACGATCCGCGTATGGAGAACCTCTTTCGGCACGCCGAGGAGCGGGAGCTGTCGCTGACCTTCCACATCGCCCCGAAGGAATTCGGCTACTACGGGATTGTGGATGAGCTGGGGCTGCCGGGGCTGGAGAGAGCTCTCCAGCGCTTCCCGAAGCTTAAGTTCATGGCGCATTCGCAGCCCTTCTGGGCCGAGATCAGCGGGGATCTGACCGAGGAGACCCGCAACACGTACCCGAAGACCCCGGTGGCTGAGGGTGGCGCTGTGCTGCGGCTGATGCGCGACTATCCGAACCTGCTGGGTGATCTGTCAGCCGGGAGCGGGCTGAACGCGATCAGCCGAGACCCTGACTTCGGCTACGAATTCATGACCGAGTTCCAGGACCGGCTGTTTTTCGGCACCGACTTCGCGGATGTGCGCAACGAGACGCCGATCATCGACTTCCTGAACGACGCGGTCGCGGACGGGAACATCTCGCGCGAGGTGTACGAGAAGATCGGGTGGAAGAACGCCGAGAAGCTGCTGGGGATCGAGTCCGTCGGCTAAGTGCGGGCCTGAT
>JALGSS010000309.1 GCA_029821745.1 Candidatus Zipacnadia bacterium | reverse complement strand
GTGGAGTGGGACGGCGATGTACTGGGGGTGGGACTCGTCATTGATGGCCGCATCCCCGGACAGCAGCCTGATGTGGAGATTCGCATCCGGCTGGCGCTTCCGGACCGGAAGCTGAGGAAGGTCACCGTCCACGACAAGCGCTGCGAGAGCTTCGACGCGAACTCAGGAATTGTGACGCTCCCTGCCGGCAAGTCGCGGGATGACGGCTGCACTGAGTGGGATATCGAGGCGGAGTACGTAGAGCGGTGACAGCGTGGCACGGCTCCGCCGTCGCACGCGTTCGGTCCTCAGGCGGATGGCACGGGTGACCCGTGGGAGCGGGCTCGCCCGCGACGCTGTTGTTTCTGCCGTCTGCCGCCGGGCATTGAGATACCCGGCTGGAACGCCGAGCGTCCTGCGGACGCATGAACGACCGAGACACAACGACGCACTGGTCCCGCGCTGCGGGAGCAGTGGCACCCTTTCATGGGACTTCGCGAACCATGGGCCTTGCCGCCGGTGCAGGCCGCTGGCCTGCAACGGTCAACATTCATGAGCCGGTGCCGTTCTCCCCTTCCTCGCAGGAAGGGGCCGGGGGTAGGTGGCGTTCGGGACGACGCACTGGTCCCGCGCTGCGGGACCAGTGGCACCCGTTGATGTGACTTCGCGAAGCATGGGCCTTGCCGCTGGCCCGCGTGGTGGAGTGCATTCAGCGATCCGACGGCACTTCCGCGCGCCCCGCGCGTCTATAGAATGCGAGCAACAGACGCCGCACTATCGCGGGGTGACGGGCCGTGTGGACTGGGCCGATGACACTGATCGCCGCCCTTGTCGCCGTCGTCGGGGGATGGCTCTTGGGATGGCGGCTCGGAGCTCGTAGACGCGCGTGGGTTCCCGCTTCCTTTGTTGCTGTGGCGGTCATCGCCCTCTGGATCGTCAGCGAGTACGTCACCGACTGGTCGGTCGTCTGGGCGCCCTGGCGGGAGTACTTCTACTTCGAGCGCGTGCCCCTCGTTCTCGCGGTTTTCGTCCTCCTGGCGATCTGCCGGCGCAACGTGGAGCGTCCTCTTCTCCGCCCCCTTATCCTCGCTGTCGGCCTGGTGTTCGCCGTACACTCGGTACTCGGGATCTCAGGTCACTGGGTGTTCTCGCCGCTTGTCGGTCGTCTGGACGCCTCCGAGGACACGCTTCAGCCCGTTTCGCAGACGAGTGGCTGGAGTTGCAGTGCCGCCGCGGACGCAACCCTCCTGCGACTGCATGGAATCCACACCAGTGAGCGCGAGGTCGCCCGTCTCGCCGGTACTTCGCCCATCGAGGGGACTTCACGCGGGGGCCTGTGCCGCGCCATCGACATCCTCGGCGCCGACAAGGGCTTGAGGCCTCGCCTGCGCGTCGGACTCGAGCCGACCCAGATCGACGAGATCGCAGTTCCCTGCGTCTTCGCCTACAAGCTGTACACAACCGTGTGGCATAGCGCCGTGTTGGTGGAGACTGAGGGGGACACATTCCAGATTGAGGACCCGCTGATGGGCAGCATGACCTGGACGCGCGAGGAGTTCCTGAGCAAGTGGATCGGCGAAGTCACGGAGGCACTGAGAGACGAGCCGGGTGCTTAGGCCCGCCGTCCACACAGCCGTTGGGTCTCGCGGTTACGTGTGCAGGTCCCCGGTGCTCGGATGGTGAATCACTGAAGTGCACGACCGCCCGTTCGGCCGGGAATAACCTCAGTGGGGGATCGCGTTTTGCGTCGATTGCGGGGACGGCTCTGATCGCCATGGATCGGCAATCGATAGTCCTTCGGCCTGCCAGACCCATCTTCGATGAGGGCTTGGTGTATGCGCACTACCTCGACGAACCAGCCGAGGGCTTCTTCCGTTCGATGCTCGGACGGCGAGCCGCGGATATAATCGCAACGGCATACACTCAGCCCGACCACGACTTCTCGTATCAGAATGTGACCTTCGCCGAACGCGCCGGCGTCATCGTCGGCATGATCTCCGGCTACACAGCCGAGCAGCATCACCGTTCCTCGTCCGAGCCGCTGAAGCTCGCGCCGGGATTTCGCACCTTGCGAATGGTGCGCGTAGCAATCTGTTGCGCACCATTCCGGCGACTTCTCGACAACCTCGCCGATGGTGACTACTACCTCCAGGCTATCGCCATCGACAAGGAACTTCGCGGTGAGGGCATCGGGTCCGCCTTGCTTGACTCCATCGAGGACCGGGCTCGCGCAGCCGGGTCAACCCGGCTCTGCCTCGACGTCGCAGCCAAGAACGATGGTGCACGCAGGCTCTACGAACGTCGCGGAATGGACGTGGAGTCGGAGTGGCCGGGCCTCGCGTTTGTCCCGGGACTGTTCCTCCGGATGACGAAGTCACTATGAACCCTCGACGGATGCCGAGCCCAACAGGACGGGGCACGCGCGGCTAGAGGTCCCTCACATTGATCTCGATAATCCGCGGCCTGGGCGGCCTGCGCGGCCGGACCTTGCTCCGGGCGATTAGATAGCCGCAGATGAAGCCGCCGATATGGGCCCAGTAGGCCACACCGGCACCCGGGCCCAGGATGCTGCCCACGCCGCTGAAGAGCTGGATGATGAACCACAGGACGATGAAGAACCCCGACGGTATCCAGACAGTCGTGATGATGAAGATGAAGACGATGAGGGTGCGAATACTGGACCGAGGCACGAGCAGGTAGTACGCGCCCATGACCCCGGCGATGGCGCCGCTTGCGCCGACGACCCCGCGCTGCAGGGCGGCCCCGTCACCGATCAGCCCGACCACCGCGGAGAGGCTGTGCACGAGGGTCGCGATGACTCCGCAGAACAGGTAGAACACAAGGTACTTGCCGTGCCCTATGCGGTCCTCGACGTTGTCTCCGAACACCCACAACGCGAGCATATTGCCCACGATATGCAGAATGCCCCCGTGCAGGAAAATGGAGATGACCAGGGCCTGCAGCGCGAACAGGGGACCGACATGGAAAAGCTCCCGCGACAGGACGTACTCCGGCTTGAACGCCCACTGGTCCACGAAGCCGCGGTTCAGCATCTCGTAGACGAAGACGCCCAGACAGACCGCGATCAGGGAGATGTTCACATACGGTGTGCTGCGAGAGGGGACATTATCGGAGATGGGAAGCATGGGAAACCGGTGCTACCTACCTTAAGTGGGAAAAAAAGGGGCGGGAGTGGTGTCCCGCCCCTCGAAGTGACAACGGTCTTACATCATTCCACCCATGCCGCCCATTCCACCCATGCCGCCCATTCCACCCATGCCGCCCATGTCCGGGGCGCCACCAGGGGGCATCATCGGCTTGTCATCCTCGATGTCGGCCATGACGCTCTCGGTGGTCAGAATCATGCCGGCGATGCTCGCGGCGTTCTCAAGTGCCGAGCGAGTGACCTTCAGCGGGTCCGTCACGCCGGCCTTGAACATGTCCTCGAACTCGCCGGTCAGACCGTTGAACCCGATCTTCTGGCCCTTCTTCTCGGCCTGCGTCGTGATGACGGAGCCCTCGAAGCCGGCGTTCTCAGCGATCAGCCGCATCGGCTCGGCAAGAGCCTTGGCGACGATGTCGGCGCCGATCTTCTCGTCCTCGTCGGCGATCTCGAGCGCCTCAAGCGCGTCGCGGGCATGCAGCAGAGCGGCACCGCCGCCGGCGATGATGCCTTCCTCGACTGCGGCACGGGTCGCCGACAGCGCGTCCTCGAACCGGTGCTTCTTCTCTTTGAGCTCGGTCTCGGTTGCCGCGCCGACCTCGATCACCGCAACGCCGCCGGACAGCTTCGCCAGCCGCTCCTCGAGCTTCTCGCGGTCGTAGTCGGAATCGGTTGCCTCGATCTGCTTGCGGATCTGGTCGATCCGGCCCTTGATGGCGTCGGCGCTCCCCGTGCCCTGGACGATGGTGGTCTCGTCGGCGGTGACCGTCACGCGCTGCGCCTGTCCGAGCTGGTCCAGTGTCACGTTTTCGAGCTTCATGCCCAGGTCTTCGGTGATGAAGGCGCCATCGGTCAGGATCGCGATGTCTTCAAGCATGGCCTTGCGGCGGTCCCCGAAGCCGGGAGCCTTGACGGCGACACAAGCCAGCGCGCCACGGAGCTTGTTCACGACGAGCGTGGCGAGGGCCTCGCCCTCGATATCCTCGGCGATGATCAGCAGAGGTCGGCCGGACTGCAGGATGGCCTCAAGCACGCCCACGATATCTGCTGCGGTCGAGATCTTCTTCTCGTAGAGCAGGATGTAGGGGTCGTCGAGAACAGACTGCATGTTCTCGAGGTCGGTGACCATGTACGGGGACAGGTACCCCTTGTCGAACTGCATGCCCTCGACCAGCTCGAGCGTCGTCTCGATGGTCTTGGACTCCTCGACCGTGATGACGCCGTCCTTGCCGACCTCGGTCATCGCGTCGGCGACGACCTCACCGATGGTGGCGGCGTTTCCGGCGATCGCCGCGACGTTCTTCATCTCTTCCGGCGTCTTGACCTGGCCGGCCATGTCCCGCATCTTGTCGATTGTGGTCGCGACGGCCTTGTCGATGCCGCGCTTCACGAACATCGGGTTGGCGCCGGCTGCGACGGCCTTCAGGCCGCTCTTGAGCATTGACTGCGCGAGCACGGTGGCTGTCGTCGTCCCGTCACCCGCCACGTCGTTCGTCCGCGAGGCCACCTCTTTGAGGAGCTGCGCGCCCATGTTCTCGAAATGGTCCGCTAGCTCGATCTCCTTCGCGACACTCACGCCGTCCTTTGTGATTGTCGGGGAGCCGAAGCTCTTCTGCAGCAGAACGTTGCGGCCCGCAGGCCCCAGCGTAACCTTCACTGCATCGGCAACGACATTGGCTCCGCGTTCCAGCGCTCGACGCGCCTCTTCATCGTACAGGATTTCCTTGGCTGGCATGACTGTACCGTCTCCTTGTCATCAGTTCCGTTTGGCGAATTCACCCGGAGCGCCCTCGAGGCGCGCCGTGCCGCGTCTGGATATCGTTCACGTGGCCCGTTCGCTTACCGCGAACGCGCCCCTGCCACGTCCCTCTGGGTCTGCGAAAACCTACCATTCGCCGGGATGATCACCCGGCAAGACGGATGCGCACCGGTGGCGTCAACATCCTTATGTGTCGGCGCCGCCACGCTGTCGGCAGCCCTCGCCCCCACAAACTCCCGCGATGCTCAGCAAACACGGGACTAACCATACAGGCATCAGGGTGGATATGATACCCGTTTTGGGGATGCCATGCAAGCCACTGTTAGCACTCTATGCTCGTAAGTGCTAAATCGGCCAACCTACCTCAAGGCCGCTGCCCCGTGCGCCGACAAGGGTCAATCCTCGTGGAGCGCGAACCGGTTGTACAGGTACGCGGCCAAGGCCCCGAAGATCGCCGCGTCGATGAAGCCGCAGATTCCGCCCCAGATGCCTCCGATGAAACCCGGGCCGTACCAGGGGTAGCAGAACGTCAGCGCCTTCACGAAGGGGTAGAACCAGCCAAAGGGCGCCTGGATACCCCCGGTCATTGAGTTCAGCCACGTCATTAGAAGTACCGTCGCCCCCCAGATGACACCGAGGGACAAAGCCAGAGCGGGAACGTTGAGCCTGCGCGCCATTCGTATCCCTTCCTTCACCAGGATCGGTTCACGACGGTTGATCGGCACGGCGACGGCTCGGCCTAACAGCCTGTGCGACACGGGGATTGTGTTGAAAACGAAATAACGCATAGCCGTGGGGTGTCACGGTTTGTGTGACGGGGCCCCACGGAGCCTGTGAGACGCCTTGCACGGGGCCCGTCCCGCACTGCGGGACACCCCATGCCCATCAGTGCTCTTTTCCAACACGACACGGGCCAAGAGGCCCCGGAGCCTTATCGATTGTCGTCTGCCTTCTCCCCCGAACCGAGGGCGAGCAGCAGCCCGATGACAGCACAAATCGTGGTGCTGACGTACGGGTTGCTGGTCGTGGGTCACCCGCCGCCGGTGCAAGCGACGAAAACGGACAGCCCGTACCCGGCGGCACCCCCCAGCACCGTTCCGAGCACAGCCCAGACAATCTTCATGTGCAATACCATCCTCGCCTACTGCAACGCGTCACACGGACGCCGCGTTTCGGCGACGCCCGTCCAGTTACTCTGGATCGCCGACCACAAGCCGCAGCTTGATGCTCGCATCCTCGGCGTCGACCTCAATCGTGTCCCCTTCAGCGAATTCGCCCCGGAGGATTGCGCTCGAAATCGGGTTCTCCACCTGCTTCTGGATCACCCGGCGCAGGGGTCGCGCCCCGTAGGCCGGATCGTACCCCTCGCCGGCAAGCAGACGCTTCGCCGCATCCGTCACCTGCAGTTGCATCCCGCGCTGCTTGAGCGCGTCGTTCACCCGCGCCATCATCAGGTCGACGATCTCGAAGATCTCGTCCTCGGTGAGGGCGTGGAACACCACGATCTCGTCAATCCGGTTGAGCAACTCGGGGCGGAACATATCCCGCAGCGACGCCACGACCTGGTCGCGCATGTCCTCATACTGCTGCCGGCGCTCCTCGATGTCCCAGCCGGGCTCAGGCGGCGTGATGTACTGGCTGCCGACATTCGAGGTCATGATCAGGACGGTGTTGTTGAAGTTCACCACGCGCCCCGCGTTGTCCGTGAGGCGCCCGTCCTCCAGGATCTGCAGGAGAATGTTGAACACGTCCGGGTGGGCCTTCTCGATCTCGTCCAGCAGGATCAC
>JALGSS010000308.1 GCA_029821745.1 Candidatus Zipacnadia bacterium | reverse complement strand
GGGCAAGGCCGTCATGGTCCCTGTCCGCTTCACCATGCCCGCCGAGGGCGAGGCGCGCTCCTGTCACATCCGGGCAACGCCGATGGATGAGCCCGGGTTCTCGACCTACTCAACACTGACCATCAAGACCGGCCGGCCGCGAGCCAAGAGGCCGCTGGCGATGCCGATCATGCGAACACGAGAACGAGCAGTTCGGTTACCTGCCGGACTACCCTCTCGAAAGCCAGATGTACTTCGGCGCCAACAACCTCCCATACGTACGTACCGGGAACGGCTTCTCCACCTTGCGAGACGACGCGTGGGCACGGACAGAACTGGAGGCAGCGACAACGTCACGCCCGGACTCCCTCCGTGGCGGGACGGTCAGCATGAGACACACCAAGATCGCCTTCGATCGCGACGGCGATGTGTACGTGATGGCGAGCTGCGCCGGGAAGGGCACGTATCTCCACTCGACGGACGGGGGGAAGACCTTCACGGCTTATGAGGTTCCCGGCGCCAACGGCACAATGGACATCGAGCAGTTCTCCGGCCACAACACTCCGGACGGGCCGCCTCCCTTCGTGCGCTTCCGACGGACGAAGAGAGACCCAAAGCTGCGATGGCGGAGCCTGAACGATCTGGAGCTCTTCGTGCCGAGAAAGGTGGACGGGCGCATCGAGGTGGGGCAGCCCATTCTCATCTCGAGAGTGTGCATCGGGCTCTCGGCGCACTCAGGCATTCCATCGTCGGTGGTTTCGCGGGGCTCCAAGGTTCACGTCGCCTGGGGCGAGGCGACAGACCCCGCAGAAAAGGTGCCGGGAGTGCCGACGTACGTGGTGACCTACGACCGCGAGACAGGCACGCTTGGCGAGCCGGCGCTGATCGGCTATGGCCCGCCCGCCAACGACGTGCACAACTCACCCAGCATCACCATGGACAGCGATGGCCGCCTGCACGTCCTCGTGGGCACGCATGGCAGGCCGTTCCAGTACGCCAGTTCCCTGGAGCCGAACGACGCCCAGTCGGGGTGGACTGAGCCGGTCCCGGCCGGGAAGAAACTCAATCAGACCTACATCGGCTTTGTCTGCGGCAAGGACAACACACTGCACGTCGTGTTCCGTCTGTGGCGCTCCGGGGAGCCTTTCCCGGCGAGCACCCATGCCACGCTGGCCTACCAGCGGAAGCGGCCCGGTCAGCCGTGGGAGCCGCCGAAGGTCCTGGTGACGGCCGCCTTCTCGGAGTACAGCGTCTTCTACCACCGCCTGACCATCGACCGGATGGGGCGGCTGTTCCTGTCCTACGACTACTGGTCAACGCACTGGTTCTACCGCAACGACCACTTCGGCAAGCGCCGGGCGGTTTTGATGTCACCGGACGGCGGCGACACGTGGAAGCTGGCGGACGCGACAGACCTCAAGTAGCTCACGTCGGCTGATCCGCGAGAACAAGAGCGCCGGCTCGATCGGGCCTTCCCGTCCGTGGAATCAGAGGACGGGCGGTCCATCAGTCGGCGCTCGATCGTCGGCGGTCAGTGTCGCGACGGTTTCGCCATCGCGGGTGCAGACCAACTCGGTGGGAGTATCCCCGTCGACGGGGGACTGCCAGTCCCATGCATCCACGAAGCCCGGGCCCGTAACAGTCACCGTTGCTGTATCTGCGTCGCCGGCATCAAGCGAGACAGTCAAGCCCTGCTGCCACAGGTCCAGTACGGTCCCCAGGCGCCACTTCTCGACCTCAGCGACGAGCCGCAACTGTCGGAAGCCCAGCGACTTGCCTCGGCCGTCCGCGGGAGAGTCCACGACCTCGCCGGCGAACTCCGCGTCCGAGGCGATCCGCACGTCGCAGAATGCCTCGCCGTTCGCCAGCCGCCAGCCGGCGTCGCCTTCCTGCACGTCGGGGGCCTGCAGCAACCAAGTGATCTCGGCGTCCTCTTCGGCGAGAATGTTATCCAGCACAAGGATGTATCTGCCCGGCACCCAGATGAAGGTACGCCGGTAGCGCTCAAGGCCCTTGTAGGCTTTGGCCGCTTCACCGTCCGTGATGACACACTCGGGCGCGCTCTTCCAGCCCACGATCCGGGCGATGGTGTTCATGTCCACGCCCCGGACGGGCTGCATCCAGTGGCCCCGTCCCTCCCCGATCTGCCCCTTGCCATTCACCAGGATCGTGTTGTGCGCGGCGGTCACCTTGTTGTAAGCGTACCGGTCGTCCTCCGCCAGCATCGCGCCCTGCCCGAACACCGTGAACATGCCGCAGTCCGGATCATCGTGGGCGATGTTGATGTAGCTGCCCGTCTCGTTGCGGAAGTCGTTGAGTTCGAAGCCGCCGTAGGGACCGCACTTGAACATGGCGGCCTTGCTGGCGGCGTCCCATCCGTCACGCAGGCAGACCAGTCCCAGATCCGGATACAGCGCATTCAGCGGAACCGCATCAATGCTGCCCTGCAGGCTCGGGGCGTGCCATATCACCGAGAACCAGCCGTAGTTGAAGCTCTTGCGCGGATCGACCTCGTGGAAGCGGAGCAGCGCATCCTGCACGTCGCCGAGCTGGTGCGCCGCCGTGCATCTGAGGGCGTAATCATTGATGAACCCGGTGCCCCCCGAGTCGCCGTAGCAGAACGCTCCGGTGAACCCGGGCACCAAGGTGTGTAGGCGGAAAAGAGGATTGCTGCGGAAGTACTCGTGCTGGAGGAACTCCGTGCCGAAACACCGGTCGGCCGCATCGAAGGCCAACACCAGGTAGGGCATTCCGAAGACCATATATGAGGGCGACTCGTGGCAGGAGCCGTCCTCGGGCAGCCACCCGTGGACGAACCGCAGTTCCTCCAGCGTCTTCGAGACAATCCACTCCCAGCCGGGGCCATCACCGGCGACCGCGAGAGCGCACAGTGCAAGCCCTGCGTCGCGATGCCAGCGGTGGTTGTTCTGAGGATCGGCCTGCCAGTAGCCAATGTTCTTGTTGCCGTTCAGGTGACCGCCGTAATACTGCCAGCGCGCATGGAGCAGGAGCTTCTTGCGGAACTGCTCGCGGAAGTCGGCCGGGAGGTCATGGTAGAGCCAGTCGTAGGCGAGGGCCGCGCCCACCATGATGTTCGCCGCACCCATGCCGCTGTTGCGCTCCTTGCCGGTCTCCCAGTCAGGGCGCTCCAGGAACGCGCGCATGAACCCGACCGCGTTGTCGTACGACTCCTGCTCACCCGTCAGCACGTAATGCAGCGCCACCGTGGGCAGTCGCCAGACGCCCTGCCGTTGGGCATCCGTTGCGTCCGTGATCCAACGCGTGTGGTCCGGGGCCACGCATGAAGGCAAGTACGCGACCATCTTGTCGAAGAAGACCTTCGACGGTCCCCGGGCACGCTGTTTCATCGCGGCGATGTCGTCCGCCGTGAACAGCAGACGCGGGTGCTCGCCTCTGACCTCAGGCACCAGATCGACAGGCTGCTCGGGGAGCGGGTCAGCCTGGGGGACCACGGGTGGTGGAGGCGGAGGCGGCACCGGCTGTACAGTCATCGGCCCGCCAAGTTCCGCGCGAAGGCCGTCCACCCAGATTGTGTGCGCGGGCTCCTTCCTTTCGTCGCCGAACAGAGCGACGCCCACGAACCCCTTGATCTGGGTCCTGTTCCAGTCGAATCGGGGGCGCTGGGCATTCACATCCTTCCCGTCCACGCTGATGCTCAGGCCCGTGTCCGCGTCCATGGTGAAGCGCCACTTGCGCCATTTCGGCTCCCGCTTCACCGCCAGGTACTGCACATTGAACCACGTGGTCTTCTGATCCGAATCTGAAGACGCGTAGGTCGTGTCTCCTGACAGGTACGGGGCGTAGAAAGCGCCAACCACGAGCACGCGTCCGTCGCTTTGGATGATCCCCCACCGGGGCCCGACGCGGCGATCCTTCGGGTTCCCCGGCTTGGCGCAGTCATCCAGGACCCACATCTCGACCGTGCCGGATCCGTCCTCGCCACGCAGGGGCAGAATGGCCTTGGCGCCAGGGCCGACCCTCAGGGCCCCTCCGCCAACGCCATCCGATTGGTCCTTCCCGGCATCGAGAGCGACGTCGCCCGATACCTCCCAGTCGTCGAGGTCCGCAGGGGAAGCGAAGTCGAGGGAAGTCTGGGCGCAAGATAGCGAGCCGCTCAGGGCCAGGGAGAGAATGAGTAGGGCTATTCCGGGGTAGTCTAGACGCATCACGTGTCACGCTCCAGTGCGCGCGGATAGCCTCCCGCGCCGAATATGCGATCTGCTTCGGCGTCAAGTCTAGAGAGACCTGCCTGCGTGCCTGTAGGCCCCACCCAGGCGGTGCGTTGTCGGCAGGACTATCCGGCCCAGTAGCGAATTAGTTTGCTATCATGCTGCCATCATGAGCACATTATGGAATCCATAGGAAAGCGTGGGTGAATCGATCGTGGTGCGGATCTTCCGAGGTTCGTTGGTGATCGCTCTAGCAATTCTCCTCGTATCTGTAGCAAACGCTCAGCGCGTAATGCCCGTCAAGGTACCCGGGCCCGCGTACGTATCGGGTGAGATCATTGTCGGTATGAGGGACGGCACGTCGACATCCGATGCCGCGCGCGTCGCCGCACGGTACCGGATGCACGAGCGCAAGAGCTCCCCCCGGAGCAGGGCCCGACTCATGCGTCTGCGCTCCGCGTCGGACATGCAAAGCGTGCTGGCAAACATCAAGCGCCGGCCCGGCGTTCGGTTCGCGGAACCCAATTACACACGGCGCGTGTTGCTTGCCGCCCCCGATGACCCGGCGTACAACAACCTCGACTCCACTGTTGCTGTGTGGGAGGCCGGCAACGCGATCTGGTACCAATGGGGCATGCACATCATCGATGCCCTCGGCGCGTGGAACATATACCCGAACACCTATTACACTGCGGCGACCAAGCCCACGAACCCGACCAAGGTCGCGGTGATTGACACGGGCCTCGACATCGGGGGCACCGACAGTACCCCGCACCCCGACTTCATCAACCTTGGCGGATCGAGCCCCGACGCGCTCCTGGGCGGCCAGGTCGATATGGCGAATGGCATCAACATGATGGGGGGATACAGCCCCACGGACTTCGCCGACGACTACGGCCATGGGACATCAGTCTCCGGCGTCATAGGCGCAGCCACCAACAACGGGGGCAGCAGCCCGGCCAGCGGAATGGCTGGGCTCGGCTACCACTGCCAGATCATGCCGATCAAGTCCTTCGACAACACGGGCTACGGGACCGAATGGGACATGACCCAATCGATCTACTGGGCTGTTGACCATGGCGCGCTAATCATCAACATCAGCGCCGGCGACGTCTACTACTCGCAGCTCGAGCAGGACGCGGTCCACTACGCGTGGGAGCATGGTTCGTTGGTGCTTGCCGCAGCGGGCAATGAGGGCGACTCCATGAATCGGCCCTCCTACCCGGCCGCGTGCACCGGCGTCATGGGCGTAGGCTCCACCAGTTGGCCTCTCGATGCCCCGGCTTCCTACTCCAACTTCGGCGACTACGTCGACGTCGCGGCGCCGGGCGGAGACGCTGACCTCGAAACGCTCTCCTTCTGGCTGACTTGGTCCACGATGCCGACCGAGCCCGTGCCCATGCACTATGCAGGGATGCCCGAGGGCACACCGCCATTCCAGTACCAGACCGGTACCTCTCTGGCGTGTCCGTTTGTGGCCGGGCTTGCGAGCTTGTACGCGGCCTCTGAGGGCATCACCCAGTCGACTCCGGGCGGCGTGTTGCAGATCTTCCAGGCCATCCAGAGGGGTTGCGATGGTGCGGGAGGCGTCCCAGGATGGCACCCATACTGGGGCTGGGGCCGCATTAACGCAGAGCAGACGCTGCTCAATAACGATAACCGGGCATCTACCCTCGGCGCAATCACCGGTCAGGTGACATACTACGATACCGCGGTGCAGAACGCCGTTGTCACAGCCACACCCACGGCGGGGGGGTCGGTGCCGGGAGCCACCACACGCTCTGATGGCATGTACCGCATAGCGAACATCGATCCCGGCACGTACGATGTCGCCGCCACCTACTTCGGCCAAACCAAGACCATCGAGGACGTCGTGGCGCTGACGAGCTGTGATACTCCGCGCGTTCTCCTGAACATCGACAACCCCCTGGTCGGCGGCAGCACACCA
>JALGSS010000010.1 GCA_029821745.1 Candidatus Zipacnadia bacterium | reverse complement strand
GCCGGTCTTGCTTACCACACACAAGCACCGAACCACGCTCGCCGCATCATCGCCGCCTGCATCGCACCACTCATTGCGTTACCGTCGACACCAGCGGCCAAGACCAAAGGACTATCGAGAATGCCTGACGAAATTACCAGTGTCCTCCGAGATACAGGGGCGCGAGCCCGTCTGCCTGAGTGGCTGCGGGTGAAGACCGGCAAGGGCCACCTGAGTTGCCGGATGCGCGAGCTCATGGCCGCCGGCGGGGTGCATACGGTGTGCGAGAGCGCGCACTGCCCCAATATCGGCGAGTGCTACAGTTCCGGCACGGCGACATTCATGATCCTGGGCACCACCTGCACCCGGGATTGCCGTTTCTGCGCCGTCGAGCACGGGACCCCGGGGCCGGTCGACCCCGACGAGCCAAGACGCGTTGCCGAGACCGCTGCCGGGATTGGGTTGCGGTACGTGGTTGTCACGTCGGTCACCCGAGATGATTTGCCTGACGGCGGGGCGGCACATTTCGCTGCGACGGTGCGCGCCATCAAGGACAGAATCCCCGGCGTCAAGGTCGAGGTACTGCCCTCGGACCTGCAGGGGGATGTAGACGCTCTGAAGACCATCCTGACGGCGGAGCCCGACGTGTTCAACCATAATGTCGAGACGGTCCGCCGATTGCAGAAGACTGTGAGGCCGGACGCCGGCTACGAGACGTCCCTCGGGATGCTCCGAAGCGCCCACGAACTCGGGGCGGTAACTAAGTCCGGGCTCATCGTGGGCATGGGCGAGACCCGCGAGGAGATCCGCGAGACCTTGCGGGACCTGGCCGATGTGGGCGTCAGCATCGTGACGATCGGGCAGTACCTGCAGCCGACCCGGCGGCACCTGCCTGTCGACCGGTACGTGGAGCCCAGTGAGTTCGACGAGTTCGCGCAGTGGGGCCGAGAGGCCGGTCTGGCGAATGTCGTGTCCGGGCCCTTCGTGCGCAGCAGCTACCACGCCGCCGAAGCCGCCGAGTGCCTCGACCAAGGCCCTCCCACGGGCCGAGAGGGGGCCAACCGCTGAGAAGCGGTTCGACGGATACTCCGAAGGCGAGACCAAGGCGAGACCGGGCGGCGCTTGCTCCCTGGAAGAGGCGCCTCTCCGTCGTCCTCGCCTGCCTGCTCACTTTCATCCTCTTCTTGACCCTCGTCGGCATGAGCATCACCCGGCCCCGCCGCCTGCGCACTCACCTGCGGGACATTGCGGCTCACGAAGCTGCGCGGGCCCTCGGGCGCGAAGTCGCGGTCGGGCCCGTTGAGGCCGACATTCCCTCTCGTCTCACCGTTCGTGGTTTGGCCCTCGCCGACAAGGGCCGCCTGCGGGACGGGACCTTCATCTCCACCCAGCGCTTGCAGGTGACGTGCAGCGTTCTCGGCATGGCGCTGGCCGGTGGCGACCCCGTGGCGCTCCTTCGGACGGTCGAGGTCGACGGC
The DNA here is from genome assembly GCA_029821745.1 of Candidatus Zipacnadia bacterium. Classification (GTDB taxonomy): domain Bacteria; phylum Armatimonadota; class Zipacnadia; order Zipacnadales; family JABUFB01; genus JALGSS01. The sequence goes on along the minus strand of JALGSS010000010.1, from coordinate 24,239 downwards.
CTGGGGCTTCACGTGGTGCGCGGGCCTGATGGGAAGCTGAACCTGCCGACGAGCGAGTCAGAAGGCGCCGACAAGCCTTCCCAAGCGGCCTCTCTGCCCGGCTTCTCAGTCGCGATCCGCGACAGCGCCCTGCGCTACACCGACCACAAACTGCTGAGCGCGGCCGGCACCCCCCTGGACGTCTTCTTCACAGGCGATTTCGTATCGGGGAACGTGGGCGAGCTCATCCGGGCTGTCCAGGGGCAGGCGAAATCCGCGCGGCCCTTTACGCTCCAGGGCAAACTGCAGGCCACTTCCGCGCCCCAGAAGCTGCGGGCGGACGTCAAGGCCAACTGGTCCTCAGCCACCCTCAGCAACCTGCTCGCCACCGGTGGCGAGGACGATGAGATCGACCTGTCCGAGATCACGCTGCACTACCGCCCCGATGTGGTTCTGCGCGACAAGCGCCCGGCTGCTCAGGCCTTGGAGAGGCTGCGGGTACGGGGCGAGACGGTCAGACTCTCCCGCGATGAGGCAGGCCGGTTCACCATCCTGCGGCACGTCAACACGTGGTTCCCGAAGACTGAGAAGAAGACGGAGCCCCCCCGCTTCCCTGTGTCTGCCGACATCGCGCAGGTCGCCTTCAGCGATCACAGCCTCGCGCCGCAAGGCGGCCCGCTGGAGTTGAAGCTGCAAGACCTGCGGGCCCGACTGAATCTCGGCAAGTTATTTGATGCACTTGCGGGCGACCGCGTTGCCTCGGCGGGCACGGTCACCGCTGCCGCCCAGGTCAGTCTCGGGGGCCTTGAGGCCGCGTGCGAGATTGACACCAACGTCACCACGGGCGTGACACTCACCGCCCTGAGCAGCACAATGCGAGGTCGCACCCTCGCCACAGCCCACCGGATTCTGGCCTCGTACGATCTTGGGGCGATGTCGAGCGGCGAGGGCGCATCGGCGATTGATCTGGTGGAGGTGGAAGGCGCTTACGCGAATGTGACCCTCGACGAGCGTAACCAGCCCACATTCCTGCGGGAACTGGGTCTGGCGCGGGGTTCCGGCGCGAAGTCGGCCGGTCCCGGCTTCGCCGCCACCATCCGCCTGCTCGATGCGGCTGCGGACATTACCGTGCGCTCAGTGAACTCACGGGGACGCCCGCTGAAGCTGTCGGTGACTCAGGCAAGCGCGGAACTTGATGCCGGGGCGCTGGCGCACAGTGACTGGCGAAGCGCCGGGCACGCATCCGCCGCTTTTCAGGGCAGTCTTGGTAGGCTGAACGGGCGCGGGACCGTATCCGCGGAGCTTGGCTCGGACATCCGGTTCGCCGATCTCTGGGTTCGCGACGGCAGGGCTGAAACGCTCTGGGCGGACTCCGGCCGCATCGGCCTCAACTGGGGGCGACTGAAAAGGCAACCCGCGTCGGCGGTCAACCTCATCCAGGTGCGGAACCTGCGCGCCAACGTCATCAGGAGCCGGGACGGCAAGTTCGCGGTCCTCCGGTCGCTGCCGCAGCGCCGGTCCTCGTCGCGTTCGGCGTCTCGGTCGGGGACGAGTTTCGCGCCTCGGGTCAAGATCGGTCGCGGCAGCATCACCTATGTCGACCACAGTCGCGTCGCCGGGGTCAATGCGGTGCGCGCCCGTGATCTGCGGGCCGATATCCGCCTGGGACGGCTCATGGCGGCGCTCAGGAAGCAACCTGTTTCCGATATCGGCAGCTTCCGCGCGTCGATCTCGGCCGGCGGGCCCGGGGTTGCAGTCGCCGCGCACGTCCGGGGAGAGCCCAGCCGTCAGGTCACGGTGGAGAACCTGCGGGTCGTCGAGGCCGGCGTGGGCGAGACCGTCAGCCTCGCGCGTGTTCGGGCCGACTACGACCTCCAGCAGGTACTTGCCGGGGACGTCATGGGTGGCGTGCATCGCGTAGCGCTCCAGGATGGCAGGGCCGATGTGGTCCGCCGCGAGGACGGCGCGTTCACGCTGGTTACCCTCTTGGCGGGGCCGCGTGAGCCCTCAAAGCCGAAAGCGACCCAGGCGGCGCCTCTATCTCTGCGCGATGTCAAGCCCGTGGTGGTTGCGCGGAACCTGCGCCTGCAGCTCACCGATCATTCCGCCCCGGAGGGCCCGCTGAAGGTCGCCGTCGAGGATCTCAATGGCACGGCGAACTTGTCGACGCCCGGCGCAAGCAACCTCCGGGGAACGTTGCGTGCGTCATCGCCCGCTCTCCGCCTGGAAACGCAAGTGAGCACGGACGTCTTCTCGGACCTGACGCTGGCGAAGCTGCGGATGGAGGAACTCAGCGAAGGAGAAGCGGAGGCAATTGCCGACGTGGGATCTGCGCAGCTTCGGTATGATCTTCCCGCGCTGCTGCAGGGCGGGGGCCTGTCCGCGATCAGTCGCGTGGGCCTGCAAGACTTCGACGCGGACCTGACCCGCGAACAAGACGGTCAGATGCGCGTGGTTCGCCTGCTTAAGGGAGTCCTGCCGTTTTCGGATGACGAGGAGCCTGCCACCGACGAGGCCGAACCGGCCCCCGAGTTCCATGGAGTCATTGCGGCAACCGGTGGCAATTTGCGCTTCAGAGATGAGTCTCTGCCTGGGGGCCCGGTTCAGATCGTCGCCACTGACTTGCGCGGGCGAATCGATGCCGCACGGCTCTATGCCATCAAGCGCGGCAAGGCGACGTACGGTGCGGGTTGGGCTCGCGCTCGCCTCGCGATGACCAGCCCGAGGCTCACGGCCGCCGTGCAACTCGACGCCCAACTGGATCGGCGTGTGTCTGTGGCTGAGCTCGAAGCCTACGAGGTGCGGGATGGCGCACGCGTGGCCGTGGCGTTGATCCCGAGGGCGAAGGTCAAGTACAAGCTGGCGGGGTTGTTCCGGGACAGGCCGCTGGAAGCCCTGCAGTTCGTCGGTCTCGAGACCCCCGATCTCAGCCTGCGACGCGCCCGTGACGGCGAGTTCGAGATCGTGCGTCTGGTGCGCGACCTCGTCGGCGCCCCCGGTAAGCCCGCGGAGCCCAGTGAACCGAAGGACTGGGGCGCACTGCTCGCGGGCGTCACCGTTACCCAGGGGCGCGTGCGCTATGTGGACCACCAGCTCGGCGACGAGAGACGACCCTTCACTGCGGAAGTCGTAGACCTGCATGGCGCTGTCGAGCCGGGACAGATCGATACTCTCATGTCGCACAAGACGCCTGCCGGGGACGGTCATATCAAGGGGCGGTTTTCGGCGGCGTGGCCGGGGGGACTTGCGCACGGCGTGCTGCGTAGCGATTTGCGGCGCAGCGCCACCATCGAGGAATTCGCTCTGACGCCGGAGACCGGGCCCTCGCCGCGTGTTCAGGGAAAGCGAGTGACTGCCCGTTTCGACCTCGCGAAGCTGCTGGATGGCAACGCGCCACCTCAGGAGGCGTTCGCTGCCGTCGAAGCGGAGGGCCTGGACGCCGACGTTACACGCGATGAGGAAGGGCGCCTCGACATTGCCACGCTCTTCGAGCCCTTCTCGCTCGAGAAGGCGCAGGCTGAGGCTCCGGCAGAGACAGGCGACTTCGCTGACGGGCTGAACGCGCGGCTCAAGCTCAGCGACAGCACACTGCATCTGACCGATCTCGGCATCAACAGCCGAGGACCCGTTGAGCTCTCCCTGGCCGCCGAACTCGCGGACGTGGACCTGGGACGCGCGCTCAGAGCGCAAGAGACCCCGGACCTGCGCTCCCTGGGGACCTTCGCCGGGTCCCTGTCCGCGCGGCTTCCCGGCGGAACAGCGTCATCGAAGGTTGCATCCGTCGATGTGTCCCGGCTGTTGCGGCTGACGGACGTCATCGTCACGCCTCGGGACGGCAACTACCCCGTCCTCGACGTCTCAGGAGCCAGCGTCGAGTATGACCTGGCAGCGCTGCTCGACGGGAAGGCACCGATACCCTCCGCCTTCTCCCGCATTGAGCTGGATCAGCCCCGCGTCGCGCTGGTGAGACGCGAGGGTGGCGACCTCGACGTCGAGAGCATTCTGGCGGGCTTCGAGAGCGGAGAGCAGGATGAGCCGGCCCGCCCAACGCCCGCGGAGAGCTTCACCGCCCTGGTACGTATTGATGGCGGACAGGTCGACTTCCTCGACTTCGATGTGCCTGGCGGCCCGATCCGCTCGCAGATCGCCGGTCTTGGCGCGGAACTGAATGCCGGGCGATTCTGGAGCGCGCGCGCGGGCAATCACCAGGGCGATATCGGCTGGTTGCGGGGTGCCGTCCGAGCACGCAGCCAGGATGAGCAGATCTCCGGCGACATCGACTGGTCTGTGTCCCGTCGTCTGGGTCTTCGCAGCGTCGGTCTCATCCAGCGGGGCCGCTCGCAGCCGACTGTAGCCCTGGACTTGGCCACGGTCGAGTATGACCCCGCGCAGGCGCTGGCTGAGGATGGGGACCTCGTGGCCGCTCTGCGTGACATCAACGTGGGGAAACTGCTGGCCTACGCGAAGCGCCTGGAGGACGGCTCGATCGAGCTGCCCCAGATTGTCGCTGCGTACATCCCGGAGCCTGAGACCCCGGCCGCCGAACCATCGACCGGACGGCCCGCCAAGTTCCTGGGCGGTCTCGTCGCCCGCTTCGCTGCCACCGACCTGAACGTCACGTATGACGACTTGAGCGATCCCGATGCTCCACTGCGAGTTAGAATCGCCCACGGGGAGAGCGATATCGACTTCGCGCGTGTGGCCCAACTCCACGCAGGCACGCCGATTCGGCCCGCGGGGCACGCCGGCGGCACCCTTACGGTCTCCCGGGGTGAGGCGCGCCTGCAGGCGAAGGTCGTCGCCGATATCGACGGACGCCTGGAACTGACCGATGCGTATCTGGCGGCCGAGGATGGCAAGCGCAGGCTAGTGGACACGGGCCTGACGGCCGTGGCATTCGACCCCGTCGCTCTACTCTCCGGTAACAACCCGCTGGCGGCTCTGAGCGGCGTGACCTCCCGGCACACCGTGGCCGACATTGTGCTCGACGCGAACGGCGAGTGGGAACTGGCGCACCTGCTACCGGCCTCATCCTCGGAGCCCGATCCGTCGGCAGAAGGCATGAGGCCCGAGGACTTCACGGGCACCGTCACCCTCGAGGATACGACCCTGACCTACCTGGACCGCCGCACTGGGCCCGATGCGCCGTTTCTCTCTCGGGCCAGCGCCAAGGACTTCTCCGGCACCGTGGACATGGCGGCGCTGTGGCAGGTCAGGGAGACCGGTGAGCCGCGCGCTGTGGGGAACGTGAAGGGTCAGGTGAGCGCAACGCTGTGCGACGCCCGGGTCCAGGCAAGGCTTGAGAGCGACCTGGCCAAGGACGCTCACCTGTGGGACGTGTCCGTCGTCACCGGGGCAGGAGACAGCAGCCGCCGGCTCGTGGCTTTGAGCGAAGCGCGTCTGTCCGCGGCGCTGGCCCCGATCATCGCCGGCAAGCCACCCATGGAGCACTTGAGAGCGCTGGAAGTCTGGGATCTGCAGGGAGACGTGCGGCGCGATGAAGCGGGCACGCTGGAACTGCAGCGAGTGCTGGGTTTTGTGGACACCGCGCCGTCTGACGCGAGGGAGGCCGACGCAGCGGAACTGCCCCGCTTGGCCGGCGTCGTGACGCTGCACAATGCCAACATCGCCTATGACGACCGCTCTCTGGACGCGCGGGTCGCGGCGCGCGAGCTCGACGCGAATGTGGACCTGGGGGCCGTCCAGCAGAGCATGGACGGTGAGAGCCCGAAGGCCGCCGGATGGGTCGAGGGGCTCCTGTCCGGGGCCTACGCCGACTACGAGTTCACCGGGAAGCTGTCCGGCGATGTCCACCACTGGGCGGGGGTCAGCGATCTCAGCCTGCGGCTCACATCGGTCGAATCGCCCCCGATCAAGGCGCGGGAATTCCTGGTCCGCTACGACCTGCCGGGCATCCTGCAGAGCCGGAGCGTCGCCGGGAAGCTGGAAGAGGTCGTCGCGGAAGGTCTGCGCGCCCAGATCGTCCGCGAGGCCGACGGGTCCTGGCAGATTATGCAGGGGCTACCGTCAGAGCCTGCCTCCGACACCCAGGCCGACCAGCCTGACTTCTTCACCGGCACCGTGCGCCTCGCCGACGCCGACATTGAGTTCATTGATCACTCGGTGCGTGGGGCTCTGCCCTTGCGCGTCCATGCCCGGGGAGCCGGCGGCGCCATTGACACCGGCGCGCTCCTCGCCATGCGGGACTGCGGGATCTCCCAGCCTGCGGGGCAGTTCCGCGCAGATCTCGATCTGCAGATGGAGGGCCTCGCGGGCACGGCGCGCATCGACACCGAACTGAGCCGCGAGCTGACCGCGACCTCGGTGCGCTTGAAGGTCGCCAGCGCCACCGGTGACGACCTGTTCATGACGCCGCGGACCACCGTGCGCTACGACCTGGGGCCGATTCTCCAGCGGGCGCCCCTGCTCGACCACGTCAGCGATATAGTGGCGATGGACTTGACCGCACGTCTCACCCGCGAAGCCGATGGCGAACTGCGCCTGGCGAAGGTCGTGCGTGACGGGCTGTGGGAGCCGAGCGAACCGGCGCCTGCCGAGACGCCGGCCGAGCCAGGAGAGTTCCGCGGGCGCGTGGGGCTCCAGAACGCGCGCCTGCAGTACGTGGACCACGCGCTCCTCGACAACGGCCCGCTGTTGTTGACCCTCACTGACGCCGGCGTCGATGCAGACTTTGCGGGCGGCGACGTGCTCAAAGGGCTGGTCAACGCCGGCGTCCATATCCGCACTCGAACCGAGGAAGCCGAAGCGACCATCGGCGGTCAACTCGAGAAACACGTGGTCTTGACCGACCTGCGGGTCTCCGAAATACCGGGCAGCGGGGTCATGACGGCCGACCGCGTGGCTCTCAGCGGCGACTTCGGCGCGCTCATGCGTCGCGGCGTGCAGCCCGTGACTCTCCTCAAGAAGCTCGAAGTTGTAGGACTGCGCGGCACAGTCAAACGCAACGCGCAAGGGCAGATCACCTCGCCGCAGTTCCTCGCGTTCAAGGCCGGCGAGGAGAGCAGCGACCCGACCTCGCCGATGGCCGGGGCCTTCCGCACGTGGGTCTCCATGAAAGCCGTTGACCTCCGCCTTGAGGATGAGGGCCTCCTGGGTGAGAACGGCCCGCTGCTGTCGGTTCACCTCGCGGCTCTGGGCGGCGAGCTGCTCGCCGAGGGAGAGCTGGGCGGAGAGAAGCCCTGGGTGGAACCCCAGGGCTCGCTACACGGCACCGTCACCGCCTCCACGGAAGACATCACGCTCACAACCGACCTTGAGACCGACCTCGTCCAGCAGGTGTGGATCCGGAATCTGTCCAGCATGGACAGCGACGAGGAAAAGCTCGCGCAGATCGACGAAGCCTACGCGCGCTATGATCTCAACGCGCTCACGCAGCGCAAGCCGGCGTACGAGATCCTCACCGGCTTGAAGCTCCGGGGGGCCGCGATCCAGGTGGGCGCCGATAGCCAGGGCAGAGTCACCGTGGCCGGGCTGCCGCTCCGAAGCATCCAGGTTCGGTCCGAGGGCCCCGAGTCGAACGCGGGTCTCGTGGAGGTCAGCGCGAATATCGATACAGACGACCAGGGGGTCATGCGAGGCAGACTTCAGACCACCGGCAGTTCCGGACTGCTCGCGGGAACCCAGGCGGAGTTCGTGCTCGACCCGGCCGATGGATGGCTTGACGCAACCTACACGGCCAGTCGCGTGGACCTGCCGCTCCTTGGCCGCATCCTGCTGGCTTCAGATCAGGGCGAGGCCATCGGCGGCTACGCCACGGTATCCGGCCTCGCCTACGGGCGGATCCGGGAGAAGGACGGCGTTGTCTGGAACGTAAGCGGCGAGTTGGTCGACGGCCGTGCGCGGCTGGCCCGTCTCGGCGATGATACCGTTCAGCTTTCCGCGCCTTTCGAACTCACCAGCGAGGGGCTTCGGTGCCCGGGTGCGTCCATCGCGTGGTCGGGCATGAAGGGGACCGTCTCTGGCTCGGTCTTTGACCTGTCTGACCCAGTGCTCGCGCTCGACGTCGACCTTACCGCGCATCGCGGCGACGATCTCCTCAAACTTCTGCCTGAGTCCGCGCGCGAGAGGCTCGAAGGCGTGGCATTGGGCGACCGGGCGACCTTGCACGCTCAGATGACCGGCCCCCTACAGAACGCGGCAGCGGAGGTGTCACTGGAGACCTCCGCCGAGTGCGTGGCTACCGTGGCCGGCGTGGGGGACATCCGACTGGACGGCCTGAACCTGGCCGCCTCGCTGGTCGGGTGGAAAGACCCCAGCGTTCGGGCGACAGCGTCTGTTGACGGCGTCGCGGTCAGCAAGCCCAAGGGTCTCGACGCCGGGCTTGCGGAGACGCTGCACACGGCCCAGGTCGGTCCGGCAGCCTTCGACATTGTCTCCGCCGGCCAGTCTCTGGGCGGGGCGCACGTGGCCATCCCGTGGGGCCAGGTGCACGGCCTGCCGATCACCGACATGGTCCTGTCGGCGCGTCTGACGGACGCCGGAGTCGACTTCACGGGCCTGAAGGGCAACGTCCTGGGCGGGCGTATCAGCGGCGCTGGGGGACTCGTCTTCGGGCAGAACAACACTGCTGAGCTCAGCGGGAGAGTGCGGCTCGCAGGAGCCGATCTCGCGGGGCTGGCCGAACTCGACCAGTGGCCGGAAGGCCTTGAACTGGCCGGTGAGGCCCAGGTGACCCTCGGCGCGGACGCGAGGGGAGCGAAGGTCAACTACGCCGCCGACCTGTATATCGACAGGCCCGTCATCAACGGCAAGCCCTTCGATGAGGGACGCGTGCTGATCGCCGGCAACGAGGCGGCGGCGCGGATACCCCTCGCGCAACTCCAGGCGGGCGAGGGGAGTGTGTGGATCAAGGGGCAGGTGACACCGGGCCCGAAACAGGGCGCGTCCTCCGCCAAGCCCCAGGCCGACATCTGGTTGGCAGCCGCCGAGATGGACGTGGCCCGGCTGCCTGTGGGGAGCAACGGCGACAAGCTTGGGGGGCATATCTACGCCACCGCCCATGTGACAGGCCCCCTGGACGACCCCGATCTGGACGCCCGGCTGCAGGTCTTCGGGCCCTCTTACGAGTCCCACGAGGCCGATGCACTGCTCGCCAGCGTTGGGCGGGAAGGCTCCCAGGCCTCCATCCGCCACGTCATGTTCGGCGCCGGACAGGCTGTCGTCGCCTTGAATGACGTGCGGCTCGACGATTTCCGTCTGTACATGACGGACGAGAACCGGCGGAGATTCGCGCCGGACGGCGATGTGCGTAGCGGGCGTCTGCAGATGTTCGCTCCGGCGTCGGATATCGCCCGCGTTGCGGATACCGGACTCAACACCGGCGGCTGGCTGCAGATGAGCGGCGCGGTCGGCGGCAGCCTTCGACGGCCGACACTCACCTGCATGTTGAGCGCCGACCGCGTGCAGCTCGGAGAGTTCTTCGTCGACGAAGTCAACCTGCCGCTCTCGCTGGTGGGCAATCGGTTGACTGTGGCTGAAGGCTATGTGCGCTCCCACGGTGCGGAGCTGTCGGTCGTGGGGCGTGTCGATGACCTGTATGGTGACCGTAGCTACGGGTTGGTCGCGAGCCTCCCCGGGTTGGCTCTTGAGGACCTGCCCCCGGTTCACCGCCTGGAGCTGGACGTCTCAGGGATGGCCTCGATGCCTGAACTGACGATCTGGGGGTCGAGAACCAGGGCACCCGAGGGGGGCGCGATCATCCGGCTATCCAATGTGCGGGTTCGCGACCAGGTACTGGAGCCGGTGACCGGGTTGCTTAGCTTTGGGGATGGTCTGGTGGAAGTCAACGCCACGCGCATCCGGCCCGTGGCGTCGCAGAAGGGCCGTGTGGCGCGCGCGTCGCGAGCCACAGACATTGGCCTCGCCGCGTCCTACGCAATCGAGGACAGGATGCTGGACGCTCGGGTGCGCGTAGGCAGTGAAGCCGCCTTCAACGCCGACCGGGACGAAGACCCCGGGCTGGTGGAGGCCCTGCCCGACATCGGGGGCATCCTACAGCTCGCGGCGCGAATCGTCTCGATCTCCGAGTCCGCTTCGCGCAACAACGGCGAGCAGAAGGTCGCCGCCGGCGGCGCGCCGAAGGCAACGTTGACACGCGCAGACCGCACGGACCAGTCGGCGTCCCCCGGATCCGCCACAGCGCCTCCCGCCTCGGAGACCCTTGCGCGCCTCGGACTGCGGACAACCGGGAAAGTCGCGGGCTCCCTGCGCCTGATGGGCCCCCCTGACGACCTGAGCTGTCGCGCGCGGCTCTCCGTGTGGGACGCCGAAGTGGACGGGAAGACTCTCCCACGGCTGATACGCGGCCAGTTTTCCGCCGGATTGCAGGCGAGACACATCTATGGCATCGAGGCCGAAGCGCTCGACGGGCAGCAGATGTGCCGCGTGTCCGGGGACATAGCGTTACCCAGCCCCCAGAACGAAGGCGAGATGCAGCAGGACCACAGCAACGCCGTGGACCTCACCATTGAGGGGGCCGACATCGAGCTATCTATGTGGCGCCACTGGATGAATGTCGCGATGCCTGTGGGGGGCGCCGCGACATTCCTCTTCGAGGCGAAGGGGCAGTCGGACGCACCCACGATCCGGGGCAGTCTGGACATCCTGAAGCCCTCCTTCGCGGGTGCTCAGTTCGACGTCCTGAACTTGCCGCTGATCGAGATCACGGATGAGGCCGTTAACGTGCGCCGGGCGCGACTCGTCCGCACCGATGAAGTGCGCATCCCCGGCGAGAAGCGGGGCGACCCCGAACGCATCGAGACGGTGCCCCGGGAAGTCATCATGCAAGGGTCGCTGCCGTGGACCTGGGGTGCGCCGTGGGTGCCGCCAGACGGCGAAATGGACTTCTCGGCGGAACTCGCGGATATCGATCTGGGGTTCTTCCCTCGACTGCTTGATGAGATCGAGCGCGACAAGGCGCCTCCGGACCTGCGCCACAAGCCCACATTCTGGTCCAACCTTGAGGCCCGGGGCGCGGTCTCCGCGAGTGTCAAGATGAGTGGGGCGGTCAATGCGCCTGTGCTGGCGGGAGAGTTGAAGCTGGTCGACGGGTCAGTGCGCGCCGGCGGCTGGAAGCAACCTGTCGAGGACCTACAGGCGGACGTGCGGCTTGTGCGCGAAAACGGACGCAATCTCGGACGGGTGACCACAGCCCGGGCCCGCTGGGGCGCGGCCGACGTGCGGGTCGATGACGCGTGGGCGTACCTCGACCACCTTGGCTACGCCGATCTGGCCAAGAACGAGTACCACATGGACATGAGTGTCGCCAGCGAGCGCGCCATGCAGATCGCGGGAATCGCCGTCAACAGGATTTCGGGTGGCGTGGCCTTCCACACGCGCGCGCCCGTCGAGGGGGAGCCCCGGGCCGCCGCCGGCGCCCTGGTGCACGATCTGAAGCTGCAAGACCTCACTCTGACCATGCGCGATGGCGCCATCACAGCCAGCGGCGGGGCGCAGATCACCGACTTCACGCTCCCCAGTCTGCTCAAGAACGCCTGTGACATTACCATCGCCAGCAACTCGGCTTACATCCGCCGGGGCAAGCAACTGCGCGGGATCCTGGACGGGACTGTGCACATCCACGGGCCGAGTAAGCCCGAGGCCCCCGGGGCCGACGCAGAGGAGACGCTGCTGGTGGACGGGAACATGACCTTGCGGCAGGCCGAGATTGCCCTTGCTGTTCCCAGATCCAAGGGCGGCGCCGCGCTTCGCGGAGCGCCACGGGCGTTGCCGTCCCCGGTCTTCGATGTGCGTTTCCTTGCCGGGGAAGCGGTGAGGCTTCGGGGCTTGGGGATTACGGTTCCTATCGAGCCGATGGAGGTGGCTCATCTCACCGGGACCTTCCACAGACCCCTGCTTACCGGGGGGGCCTCCGCACTGGCGCGCCGCACCGATGAACGGGCGAGCGGTCTGCAAGTCGTCGGCGCCGACGTGCAGTATCGGTTCGGGCCCGTTCCCGCCGCCGTTCGTCAGGACCGGCCCGAACTGGCGCTAACGGGAACGATACAGGCGGATGCCCGTCAGTTCATCACGGACGCCCAAGTGCCCGGCTGGGGCTCCGGCGACGTCGAGGTGTTTATCTCGATACGTGGTGATATCCCGGACCAACTGCAGGTGGACACATGGTCGAGTCCGGCGCTCAATGAGCAGCAGATTCTCGCATTGGTCGGCGCCCAGCAGCTCGGGGGGCTGCAGGTCAGCGGCCGTGACTTCGGCGATGCGCTGTCCGAGCAGGCCCTGAACCTGCTCGCCGCCGGATTCCGTGCCACCATCTTCCAGCCCATAGAGACGGAGCTGATGCGGCTGCTCGGGCTCTCTGAGTTCAACGTCTCCTTCGGGTTCAACCAGAATGTTGAGTTCCGTCTCGGCAAATACATCGTTGATGACCTGCTGCTGTCCTACGAGCGTTCCGTCGGCGGCGCTGACGAGGACTCGTACGACCTGAGCCTGTCTTACCGCTTGAAAAACCGCCTGCGTGTAGCGTACACTACCAATCAGCGGGGGGAAAACCGCGTCAAGCTCTCTTACGATGTTGACATGTAATGGCCGCACCGGATGGGAACCGCACGAAGCGAGGGAGCCTGGGGGCCCGGCGGAAGGCCTGGCGCCGAGGCTTCTCTCCCGCAGGCGCAACAGATGCCCGTCGACCTTGTCCAAACTTCATAGCGTCGGCGGCGCACGATGCTGGGGGCCAGCCAGGATATGGGGCCCCGATATGGCACGTTGCCTGCACGCTCCCAGTCCCGGTTGCGGCTCAAAACACACCAGTCGCTCCGGGTGGACTTCCTACGTGGAACCGACCGACGACCTCCGCGGATTCAAGAAAATCGTGGAGGACAACTATCAGAGGGTCTACAACGTCATCTTCCGCATGATCGAGGACCGTGAGGAAGCGGAAGATCTCGTGCAAGATACCTTCGTCAACGCTTACCGAGCGTTCGACAGCTTCCGTCACGAAAGCCAGGTCTACACCTGGCTGTATCGTATTGCCGTCAACCTGACGAAGAATCGCCTCGACCGCAGGCGCCGCCGCCGGACCGCCGAAGGGCCGTCACTGGACGAGCCGGTGGAGGTCGAGGACGACGAGCTCTCCCGACAGGTTGAGGACTGGCGGCAGGCCCCGGAGCGCTCCGCGGAGAACTCCGAACTGGCCCGTATCCTGTCCGGTGAAGTCTCGCAGTTGCGCCCCGAATACAAGGAAGTTGTCATCTTGCGGGACTACGAGGCCTTGTCCTACGAGGAGATCGCCCAAGTCGTCGGGTGCAGCATCCAGGCCGTCAAGTCCCGGTTGTTCCGGGCTCGAACGGTTCTGCGCAGGGCCCTGTCCGAGTACCTGGAAATGGAGCCATAGCGGGGGCGGCGGCATCGGGGCACTCTCACCGGCGTATCCCGCTCCGTTGGAGCTTGGCGTGTCCTCTTCTCAGCCCTCGCAGGCCGTGCTGGGACGGCTGCGGGCCACCGATAGATGACGGTGGTCTCGCCACACAACCAATCTAAAGGCAGTTGAACCGTTGGTAGCGTTTTGCCAGGGAGAAAAGTTATGCGCAATGTAGCCGGGCACAGCTTCTCAGCGCTGGTAGCGGCCGTCATGCTCGTGGCCATCGGCGGGGCGGTCAGTCACGCCCAAGGCTTACTGGTATCCGACATACGCGTTAGGGGCGCCGACACTGTCTCCCCCAGCGTTGTTCTCGATGCGGTCAAGGACGTACTGGCCAACGGCATGGAGATGACCGCCGAGAAGGCCGAAGAGGCCAAGGCCCTCATCATGCGGCTCGGCTACTACGATAAGGTCGAGATCTCCCAACGTGTCGTCGCGGAGGGACGCATCGAGGTCATCATCACCGTTGTCGAGAAGCAGCAGATCGAGAAGATCCTGCTTGTCGGCAACACCGTAATACCTGACGAGAAGCTGCTGTCTATCATCAAAACCAAGCCCGGCACCTTCGCTGAGGCGAGACTCGTCTCCCGCGACGTCTCCCTTATCCAGGAAGCCTACACCACGGCGGGCTACTTCGCCCAGGTCGCCCATGCGGATGTCGACGACTTCGGCGTGCTCACCTTCGTCATTGAGGAGGCACGCGTCGAGGGCGTGAAGATCACCGGTCTGACGCGGACGAAGGAATGGGTCGTCCGCCGGCAGATAGATATCAAGCCCGGGGAGCTGTACAACGAGCGCCACGTCCTGCAGGCAGTGCGCCGCATCAAGGATCTCAACATCTTCAAGGACGTGACATCGGATGCGCGTATGGGCGAACTGGATGCGATGAGCGTCATCGTCGAGTTCAAGATCGAGGAAGGCCGCACCGGGCAAGCCGGGTTCGCTCTGGCCTACAGCAGTCTCGATGACCTCGTCCTGATGCTGTCGGCTGAGGAGAACAACTTCCGCGGCCAGGCCGAACGGGCAACGGTGAGCCTTGAGCTCTTCGGTCGCACCAGCTACGATGTGAGCTACACCGAGCCGTTCTACGACTCCAAGGGCACCTCCTTCGAGGTCAGTCTGTTCGACACCGAACGGAGCAGGCGGTTCGTGGGTGGCACCGCTGTTTCGACGGAAGGCGACGAGTTTGACGAGCGTCGCACGGGTGGGACGTTGCGCGTCTCCCGGCCCCTCAACGAGAGCGGCCGGCGGCGGGTGGGCGTCAAGGTGCGAAGTGAGCAGGTATCCAGCTCATTCTTCCAGGGCATACGTCATTTCGGGGCGCCGGTATCCGGCACCGTCAGCACCTCGCAGACCATCGACAGGCTTCGCGAGGGCGATCCGGCGGATGTCATCGACAACCCGGACTTGTACCCTGACGTCGCCGGCCCCGGCGACGTCCTCGGCCCGATGGTGGTCGCGGCCCCCTTGCATCCCGGTGGCCGTCTCACCAGCGTTGGCTTCTCCTACAGTGATGACGGGCGCGATTCCAGGCTGAAGCCCACCCGCGGTCAGTTCACCTCATTGACCAGCGAGTTCGCCGCCAGCTTCTTCGGCGGCGAAGTCGACTTCACGAAGCTCACGATGGACTACCGCCGCTACTTCCCGGTCGGCGATAAGGACGCCATTGTCGCCCTCAGGGTCCTGGCAGGCACCAGCTTCGGCGATTTGCCCTTGTTTGAGTCCTTCAGCGTCGGTGGGGCCAACAGCCTGCGTGGGTACGAGGAGGACAGCTACAGAGGCCAGAAGATGCTCCTCGGGTCCGTGGAGTACCGGCATCCCATCAACGAGAGCCTCAGCGTCGTCGGCTTCGTCGACCTCGGCGATGCCTTCGGTGGCGAGTTCCCCACGGTTGTGCCCGGGTTCTCCGTGCCGGCTGAAGATTCCAGCTTTGAGCCCCACCTCGGGGTGGGTATCGGGCTGCGCGTCGGCACACCGGTCGGCCCATTCCGCCTCGACTTCGGCTGGGGAGAAGACGGCAACGAGGCGCACATCAGCTTTGGCGAGACCTTCTAATAGCCCGACGCGCAAGCGCCTTGCTCCATATCGTGGCCGCAACGGTGTGTTTCCCGTTGCGGCTTCCCCTTAGCGGCTGCTTTTTTGCGTCCCGGCCGCGAAACCTAGCTGACTGCCGACTGTCTGAGATACAAGCACTGCGGGGAAACGTACAGTGCCCCGCGCACAGAAAGGGCGTAATCAATGCAGCGGAATCTCTGGGTGCCACTGGCCGTCTTACTCGTATGGACGCTATCAGTGGCATCATCTACCGGCGCGTTCGCAGACACCACAGCGCCGCCGGTACGCGTTGCCATCGTTGACGTCAAGGAGATAGATCGGCAGTACATTGTCCCCCAGACCGTGAACGCGGATGTCGCCGATGACGCCAAGCGGGGGCAGCGGTACCTGGAGGAACTGAAGAACAACTACATCTACCTCAGCGAAGAGGCGTTCAACGACATCATAGAGATCTTCGGGATGACGCGCCCTCTTCCCGCCGAAGCTGCGAGGCGCCAGCGGGAGCTGAGGGATGTCAACGACAAGATCGAAGAGCGCTACCTTGCACTTCAGGCCAAGGTTGACCGCACGGCCGGCGAGCAGGACGAGTTCAGCCGGCTACAGACGAGCCTGGACGCCCGCAAGAAGCAAATCCAGGGCATCCGTGATGAACTTCAGAAGAGACTTGATGAGCAGCAGGCCTCCCTCTACTCCGGAGCGATGCAGTCGGCCCAGAACGCCATCGTCCAGGTAGCCACCGAGAACGGCTTCCATCTCGTGTTCGCACGCGGGGCCCTTCTCTACGGAGGCGAGGATATCACTGCTCTCGTGATCGAGAAGCTGACCGGCAAGCCCGTCACTCCAGCGGCCGAATCACCCCCGGCGGAGGTTGAGCCGGGAGGTGGAGAGTAAGCGGAGCGTGGTTGAAGTGATAGCCCGCACCGGCGTGCGGTGGGGAGGTCTGCTAACGGTCGCTTTGTGCAGTTCCTGTCTAGCCCAGCCAGCGAACGGGACCATCGCGGACCCCGAGCCGGACGGACATGTGTACTTGGCCCAGTTGGTCACCGGCCATCCGCTGTATCCGGACCTTATCAGACTCGAGAAGGCCATTCAGTCCTTGTCGATTCCGGAGGAAGCCGTCCGGCTTCACAGGCTGTCTTTCGGTGACCGATTGCGCGGCGACTACGTCGGCGGCCCAATCCATCCGCTGTCGCCCGTGCAATCCTGGCAGATGAGGGCTGACGAACTGGCACGACGGCTGGCGTTGACAACAGAACCGGGTCTGGACCGTCTGCCTCCAGACCTCGCCGCGAGCTTACGGTGGAGGCAAGCGCAGGCCCAGCGGCAGACGGCCCTCGAACTGCTCCGGGCAGAAAGCCAGGCGAGCAGGGAGCGCGCCGACGCAGCCGTCGAGTTGTACGGCCGGAACAGAGAACGTCTGCACACCCTCAATGTGCGGGAGGACCCGGACGCCGAGACCCCCGACAAGGTCCGTGCCGAACTGGAAGCGCAGCTTCAGGACATAGAACGCAAACACCAGTTGCGACTTGAGAAACTTGAGAAGTCCCTATCCGCCAGTGTCGACGCCAGGGCCGCCCAGGCCGAGAGGTCTGTATGGCGACAAGCTCGGTCGCGGGTGAGACCTCTCACCGGAGGAACCGGGGAAGCATTGGCCCAGAGCATGATAGCGGGCCTGCGGCAATTCACGCTACCGGACTGGCTCACCGACGCCCAAGTGTCGCTTCCGGCGCCTGATCTGCCCGAGAGCTTCACCGAAGCAGACCTTGAGACGATCGCAAGGGAGCGCGGCGAGGCGCGGCTGCGAATGGCCCAGACACTCGCTCGGCGCAGGAACGAAATCACCCGACAGATCGAGTCGGCGACTCGGCTGGCCGCAGAGAAGGTGGCCAGGGAACGCAAGATCCGCCTGCAGTTCTCGCCCGCGGGCAATGCCGTTGGTCCCGACATGACCCAACAAGTAGGCCAAGCCGTGAGGAAGCTCTGGAAGGCCCAAACGCGATAGCGATGGCCTGACATGGGAGGAACGACTAAGGTGTATCGAATTACCGTGCCATTGGCCAGCATAGCTGCTCTCGTCGACGGCGTCGTCGAGGGCGACCCGGGCACGCTCATCCACGGCCCCGGATCCTTGGAGGAAGCCGAGACAGGGCATATCGTCTTCGTCGACAGGCCCGAACTGCTTGCGATCGGCGAAGAGAGCGATGCCTCGGCCCTGATCGTGTCTTCTGAGACGCGAACCACCGCCAAGCCTGTCGTCGTCACCGAGGACCCCCGTCTTGCATTCAGCAAAGTACTCGACTTCTTCGCTCCAGAGCCGCGAGTTGCGGTGGGCACTCACCCAACGGCGGTTCTCGGCAGCAACGTGTCCATCGGCGAGGGCGTGTCCATCGGCGCACACGCCGTGATCGGCGACAATGTCGTCATCAAGGACCGCGCCATCATCTACCCGCTCGCCTATATCGGGCACGAAGCGACGATCGGCGAGGATACCCTCGTGTCGCCCCACGTCTTCGTGGGTGACCGTGTTGTGATTGGCGACCGCTGTCACATCAACGCCGGCTCGGCCATCGGCGCCGACGGGTTCGGTTTCCTGCAGACCGCTCACGGTCACAGGAAGATCCCGCAGATCGGCACCGTCATCGTCGGCAATGATGTCGAGATCGGTGCCTGCAGCACTGTGGACAGGGCCACGGTCGCCGCCACCCGGATCGGCGACGGCACGAAGATCGACGATCAGGTCCACGTCGCCCACAATTGCATCGTGGGGTCCAACTGCTTGCTGTGCGGCCAGGTTGGCATCGCCGGCAGCTCCACTATCGGCAACAATGTGGTGATGGGTGGCCAGGTCGGCGTCAGCGATCACGTCACCATCTGCGACGATGCCGTCATCGCCGGCGGCGGGGAGGTCTTCGGCAGTATCGACACACCCGGCGTCTACTCAGGTCAGCCGGCGCGACCCCATTACGGGCAACTGAGGGTTTCGGCGGCGGCCAGGAGGATGCCTGATGTGCTCAAGAAAGTGAAGCACATGGAGCAGCGCCTCGCGGAGTTGGAGGCACGTCTGGAGAGTTCGGAAGGCGCCAAATAGATCGGCACACAGCACACCGACAACAGCGAAGCCCGGTCACCTGCGCACCTGGTGCCGGGCTTTCTCACTACTGATTTGGGGCCTCGCATGCGCCGACTGGTTTCCTCTCTTTTCGCCGTGAGCCTGCTTTGGCAGATCCAGCCCACACACGCGGCAGAGGCGCCTTTGGCGCCGGGGCTGTCCGGCACTCAGGCCGAGGTCGCGCCTTCTCTGGGCGGGCTTCCCCACAGCGCAGTCGACGCCCGGCTCGTGACACGCTCGCGCTCCGACCAGCCTGGGGGGAAGAACTCCCGCGCGGCCAATGGTAGCGGGGCACGCCTGATTCTGGCCCCGAGCAGGTCCGGGTCACGTGTCGGGATGATGCGCGGCGACAGATTCGCCCCGGGTACCGCTCCCGGCTCGGACCCCGTCCGGGTCATCCTCAGCAACGACCCGGAGAAGGTCTGCGCACCCCGAGTGCTCCTGCACCGCCTACTGCCACGCTCTGAACCGACGAACCTGTTGTGGCATCACATTGGGGTCTCCGACGAACCCCTCAGGATCATCGTCAGGCTCGTCAACTCTGGAGCCGGTCCGGCTCGGATCTTCGTGGTCGGTGCCCACGGGGGACCGTCCCGCGACGAGATTTTCGTCGGCCACGTCATCATGAAGCGCTTTCTCGGCGCGTGGCTGGACGGGATCGGCTCAGTGTTTGAGGTCCCCGCGTACGGGCAGGTTGACTTGTCCAGGTTGCTCCTCGCCCGGGGATCGATTGTGGGCGGGCTCGCACAGCTCACGGTTCTCGAGGGTGACAATGTGCGTGTGGAGTGCCTCGCGAGCGGGACACCGAATGACGGGGCGGGTCTGGGCCTCGTCCGCGACCAACTGGTAAGCCCTCTGCCCATCCCTCTCGAGCTCCCCGGCTCGCGGGAGTTGACCATCACGCAGGTCGTGGGCAAGGCCTGGAGCTTCCTGCGCATCGGCAACACCCACGACTCGAACCTTCACACGGCCTTGCGTGGCGAGTACGGGGTCGTGTATCGCATCGAGGTGGTCTTCGAAAAGCCGTCCGAGACTCCGGCACGTCTCGAAATCGCGCTGCGCTCGGGCGCCGGACCGGGACGGGGCAACGTGAACGTGAATGGGAAGTCCATGGAGACGAGGCTTCTGAATGGTGGGGGAGAGGCGATCCTCTACGAAGAGGTCGTTCAGGGGGCCGGCACGTACCCAGCTACGGTGGTGTTGATGCCCCAGGCTGCGTCGAACTACCCAATGACCCTCGTCGCCCGGAGCTTCCCTGCCCGCGAGCGTCGCGCGACCGTGTCGAACGCCCCGTAGTCTACTGCTGCCCGCGGAAGCAGTAGACGTTTCCATCATTGCTCCCGATGTAGATTCGACCCGCCGACGCTGCGGGCGAAGATTGGATCTCGCCCTCTGTCTCGTACTCCCACAGGACGGTTTGGCTTTCGGACTCAATCGCGTACAGGCGCTTGTCGTGAGAGCCGCAGTACACGACGCTGCCGCTGACCAGAGGCGACGAGTGCACCCAGTCTCCCGTCGCTATCCGCCAGTTCAGCCGGCCCGTGCGCGCGTCCAGGCAGTAGATGTAGTGGTCCCGCGAGCCGATGTACAGGTTGTCGTTGTGAACCGACGGCGACCCGTGGATCTCGCCTTCTGTCCTGTATTCCCAGAGCTTCTGGCCTGTGGGCGCGTCGATGCAGTACACATGGTGATCGGTCGAGCCGCAGAACACCCGCTCATCCGCGTACGCGGGCGCCCCCAGCACCTCGCCTCCGGCGGTGAATTCCCACAGGACCCGCCCCGTGGCGGCGTTGATGGCGTACAGGCGATGGTCGCTGGAGCCCACGTACACCGCACCATTCCAGTAGGCCGGCGATGAGATGATCTCCCCCTGGGACCGGAAAGCCCATACCTGTTGCCCACTCACGGCATGGATCGCGTAAACGCGTCCATCGCAGGCGCCGAAGAACACCATGTTGCGCCAACTCCCCGGGCCGCACACGACCTCTCCGGCCGTCGTGAACTCCCAGATCCGACGCCCGTTGCTGCAGTCGAAGGACATCAGGCTGTTCTTGCAGCCCACGAATAGCATGCGGCCCTGCACCACCACCGGGCTGCTGATCACCTCGTGGGGCAGATCCTGGTGCCATATCTCCGCACCATCTCTCGCCGCGAGTGCCACCACCCGACCGTTGCGGCCGGCTCGATCCACGTAGGCGCCGACGTAGACCACACCGTTCGCCGCAGCCGGTGAGCTAAGCACCCAGTCGCCGACGCGCTGCTGCCACTGCCGCCGTAGCGGAGGGACGATCAACTCAGGCGTGTACCCGCTCCGCGTGACGTTCCCGCGGAACATCGGCCAGTTGTAGGCCTTGCTCGGGGCGGCGGGTTTCTCGCGGGCCATCTGCAGCGCGATCTCGTCGAGCAGCGCCCGCGCCTGCGTATACTCTGGGTCCACCGAGAGTGCGTCCCGCAATAGGGCCAGCGCTTGCCTGAGTCGCCCGCCCTCGCGCTGTTCGAGCGCCTGGGCCAACAGAGCCGGCGCGCTCTCCGTCGGCTTCGCCGCCGTCGGCTGGTCTTCCGCCGGCGTTGGTGCCGCCTCCACCGGTGGCGCGGTCGGCGGGGTCACCTGCGCGGCTGTCGCCGGCTTCTCCTGCGTGCCCAACATCGACTCACCGTAGAGCCCCACATCAAACGAACTCCTGCAGATCGGGCACACCCGGTAACCGTGCGTCGTCGTGTGGCCACAGCCCTGGCACTTCCGCACCTCGACGCCTTTTAGCGCCATATCTACGGCGGGGCGCACAGTCCGTAGCGCTGCTGCGAGTTCCTCGAAGCTGGAGTAGCGCTCGCCACGCGCCTTCGCCAAGCATCGCATGACGACGTCGCTCAGCTCGGAAGGCACCTGGTCGTCGACCTCGCTCGGACTCGCCGGGGTTTTGCTGAGGATGCTGTTGATGATCGCGCCGACCGTGTCGCCGCTCACAGGCGGTTGGTTGGTCAAGGCTGTGTACATGGACGCCCCGAAAGAGAACACGTCTGAGGTCGCGTCTGCCGACGCTGCATCGAGGAACTGCTCGGGGGGCATGTACAGGTACGTGCCCAAGCCCACTCCGACGTCCGTCATCTCACGTGCCTTGCCGTAGACCTTCGCGAGGCCGAAGTCCGTGATCTTTATGCCCATCCGGCGCTCAAGCATGATGTTCGCCGGCTTCAAGTCGCGGTGCACAACGCCTTGTTGTCCCCGCACGTCCGCAGTGTGCACGTAGGCCATCGCCTCGCACACCTCAAGCGCGTACGTGACCACTTGCGGCGCGAAGAGCCGCTTCTCGCTCTCGATCAGCTTCTTCAGATCGCTCCCATCGACGTACTCCAACCACAGGAACGGCTGCTCGTTGATATCGCGGTAAATGATGGCCTCGACCACGTGCGTGTGGCGGCCGATGTTCATCCATGTCTTGGCCTCTTCGCAGAACCGTTCGACAGCCACTCGGTCCTCAAGCAGCTCTTCCTTGACGGTCTTGATCGCGAACCGCTTGTGGGAGAATTCGTCGAGCACGATGTACACGATGCTCATCCCACCGCGGTGCTTTTCGACCACTTTGTACTGGCCGTCGATCAGCTCCGTGAGCTGAAATTCCATGTTCGGCCCTTCCCATCAGATCCGATGCTCAGGTCTCTGTGGCGCGGCACTAAAGGCGTCATTCCCCGGGAGACACGGCCTGTCCTGCAACCTTGACCTTGCCATCGCCAACCGCGAAGACCTTCGCCAACTGGTCGCCGTGATACCGCAGCACGGCTCCCTGGCCTGCCAGTGCATATTCGCCAACCGAGACCGTGCCGCCTGCTGGATTGACGATCACCACGTCCCGCGTCGTCCCATCAGTGACCTCGACGGCCACCGGCATCTCATCGTCGTCGGCGTCCCGGCTGACAGGCAGGACCTTCACCGAAAGCTCGGGAGCAGCCTCTCCGTCGAACACCTGCATCGCGCTGCAGTACAGGGCCTGCTTGCCCTGGGTTCGCGACACGACGAAGGGCACCTTGATCTTGGGCGGGTTCCCCATGCCGACAGCCGCGAGCACCTCGCGCGCTACGTCGCCCGCCGCTTGTGCCAGGACGAGGCCCGGGCCATCCTCCTGCACCCATGTAGCGCCCCAGTCGCCCCCGGCGGACGCGGCGCGCCATTCCTTAGCCCACTCGTAGCCGTCACCTTTGGGGGCTTGATCCAGGGCCGCCAAGGGCAACCCGGTGTCGAACGCCCCCCGGTTGTGATAGGCCCAGTCAAAGGTCGCCTCCTCCTCGGACTCGCACAGGTAGACATCGATCACGCGGTCGCCCACGAGCGCCATCGTGCGCCGCAGGCGCACTCCCGCATACGCGTCATCGGCCCTGGCGCTCGCCATCGCCACGTCATCCCCCGGGGCGAAGAACTGCAGCGTCCCCGTGCAGGGCTTCTGGCTCTTGCCGTCCACCACGACCGTGCTGTGGCTGATCGTCTGCCGGTACCATCCGCCGTGGGCCGGGTTGCCGTATGCGATGCACCCCGGGTCCTCGGCGAGCAGTGCGCCCTTCCCGTATAGGACGAAGCCCAGCTTGTCCGGATGCCCGTGCCCGCCGCCATGGGGACCGTAGTCCAGGGCGAGGTAGTTCTCCGGGATGTGCTTGGCGGCTTTCCCTTGGCCGACATCGCCCGTTCGGAGGATCGCGTACCCCGCCGCAGAAAAGAGCGTGGATCCGAGGCGGAAGTCCTCCTCCGCGCCCAACTCCACGCCGAACAGCAGCGTCTCCAAGCTGTTGCGCCTGCCGTTGAGGATCGGCAGCAGATGCCGCGCGTCGCCCCAGCGCGCGTATGAGATCTCATACCGGTCGCCGCCGCCCAGTGCGTTCGCGCGCCCGCTGTCATTGAAGGCAGGCAGCATTCCACCGGGCGCCATGAACCGCAGCGGAGCGTCGTACATCCCCTTGTAGCGCTCCGAATACAGGTCTATGCCGATATTCCTGGCGGCGATAGCCAGGGGCTGCAGGGCCATCATTGTATAGAAGTGATAGCCCCAAGCGCTCTCGTACCAGAAACCATCGTCGGTGACGCCCTCGGCGATCTGTCGGCGGAATCCCTTCGGACCTGAAATCGCGTCGCTCGCCAGCCGCTCATCACCAAGAGCGATTCCCACGAGGCCGTAGGCCGATGCGTGCCAGCAGCAGATATTGTGGATGCCCCACTGGTGATCGTGGATCATCTCCGCGGCGGGCAGCAGCATCTTGTCGGCAATCTGCTGGATATCTTCCTCGCTGAGGGCGTCGTAGATGCAGTCAAAGCCCTGGACCACGGGAATCAGCCACGTGGACTCGTCCAGTGTCTGCGGGCCTACGTGTCCGCCACCGCGCTTGGGCTCCCCGTGGACGTTGTGGAGAGGGTAGTTCAGGTAGCGATCCGCATAGCCCAGGAGGATCTCCCGGGCCTTGGCTGCATAGCCATCTTCGCCGGTGAACACGTACATGAGACCCAGGTCGCGAATCGCTCGGGCCAGAGCGCCATGCCGGCGGTCCAGTACGACATCATCCCACGGCCACCCCGAGTAAACCGCTCCGCAATCGGGACAGACATGCTCCGTGGGCGACTTCGTCTGCAGTCGAGCGCCGCATTTCTTGCACGAGTACCAGTGCCACCACTGCCCGCCACGGTCAGGGAACTCGGGTGTCTTGCTCAGCCACCCGTCC
>JALGSS010001165.1 GCA_029821745.1 Candidatus Zipacnadia bacterium | reverse complement strand
CTTCAAGGTCTCGCTGCGGGTGTAATGACCACGGGGCTGGTACTGGGAGTAGTCCTCCTTGTACTTGAAGATCGGGCTCGGGGAGAAGCCCGAGCGATCGTCGATCAACTGCAGTTCCTGGGTGACCTCGTCCTGCACGAAGCTCGGCGCATCGACGGTGGACTCCAGGCACCCCAGGCCCACCGCAAAGTAAGCGACATTGCGGCGCGCGGCCTCCTTCAAGTCGTCTGAGAGGGTCTCATACTGGGTCTTGCTGCGCGCGAGCATCTCCCTGGCGAACTCGACGATGCCCGCGTAGAACTCCCGCTCCTCGATGGACTTGAGGGTCTGATCGAACTGGATGTGATACACCGGGACATCCTTGTCATTGGCCCAGTCATACACCGAGAGAATGTCGTCCTCCGAGCCCTCGGTCATGACGACGAAACCGTTGCGGCGCAGCAGGTCCATGGCCTGCGGCGGACGCCGGTACTCGGGGACCGTCTTGAAGTTGCAGATTCCCGCCGGGTCCAGCGGCAGGTCATACTGGGCTGCCGCCGGCTCGACGGAGTACTCCACCGGCTCATAGTACTTCAGGAAGGACAGCGCAGGGCTGTCGTCCGCCATCTTCAGGTCAGGCTGCTCCACGGTAGCTTTTGCCCCCTCTTCCGCTGCACAAGACAAGTTGCCCAGAAGGCATGCCGTGGACACCAGCAGTAGGGCACAGACCGCTATGACTCGTCTCATCCTCAACAGCCTCCGTACCACGACGCATTCCGCTGCACTCGATGGATCTGGGTCCTGCAACGTCTTGGACGGGCGCTTCCAGCAGAACGTTCCGCCACGACCATGCTGGGCTCCGGAAGCACGCCACGCTACTTTATATCTTCGCCACGCTCGATGCCGGCGCCTGCCCCAAAACCATGCCGATAGGAAGGACACGCCACCATTGAAGGACAAGGCCGGACGCACAGGGAACCGCTCTGCTACTGCCGATCGATCTGCGACTATCCGGGCGCAGGCGCCGATGAGCCTTGTGCCCGATTCCAGGTGGTAACACAATGCCGACTCAAGGCAAGGCTGCCGTTTTCACAGCGCCCGGCGAAGTTGAAGTGCGTGAGGTCGAAGTCCCCGATCCCGGTCCGGGCCAGGCGCTGCTGCGCACCGAGTACTCGATCATCAGCAACGGGACCGAGAAGTGGGCGTGGAGTGGGCGCTTCCACAGCCCCGGCAAGGACACCTCGATCAAGTTCCCGTGGATACCGGGCTACCAGCGGGTGGGGATCGTCGAGAAGCTGGGTGAGGGCGTGAGTGCCCTTGAGGAGGGACAGCGCGTCGCGGCGACGGTCTCGCAATGGCCGGGCGCATACGCGGGCTCCTGGGGCAGCCACACGGAGCTCGGGGGCGCATACGCGGGCTCCTGGGGCAGCCACACGGAGCTCGGCCTCACCGACGCCGGGCAGTGTCTCCCGGTGCCGGAGAGTGTGGACCCGGTGGATGCGGCCGGACTCGTCCTCACGCAGGTGGGCTACAATGGCGGCACGAGACCGCCGGTGCAGCCCGGATGGGTTGCAGTCGTCATCGGTGATGGACTCGTGGGGCAGTGGGCGGCCCAGACCTTCCGCGCACGGGGCTGCTACGTGATTCTCTGCGGGCGGCGGCCCAAGCGCCTGGGCATCGCGGCCCGGTTCTCCGCCGATGAGGTCGTCAACGACCACGAGCAGAGCATTGAGCAGATCGTCGCCGAGCGCTTCGGCGCGGTCGATGTGGTGGATGAGGCGGTAGGCCTGATCGGCAATGTGGAACTGGCCTTCAGGCTCCTGCGCAATGACGGACACTTGGTCTTCAACGGGTACCATCCCGAGGGCGAGCACCTGATGAACATCCAGTGGATGCACGACAAGGAGATCACCTGCCACGGAATGGCCGGCTGGACGATGGAGAGGCTCGCGGGGACACTGAGACTCATCGAGCAGGGGCGGCTGAAGGTGCGCGAGCTGATTACCCACGAGTTCGCGGGCGCCGAGGCCGACAAGGCGTACCGGA
>JALGSS010000307.1 GCA_029821745.1 Candidatus Zipacnadia bacterium | reverse complement strand
ATCTGGGACAGGAGCTTCCGGCCCCAGGCCGCGCTGCCATACGCGAAGGAGGCCCTGGCTTTCCTGCGTAAGGCGCGGCAACTGAACCCCAACGTAAGCCTACACACGTCGACATCCATGGACCTGGTCCAACTGTGCGGGATGCTGAACACTCAGGCGGGCTACTCCACGGGGCTGTCTGTCATGCGTCTGGTGGAGAACAGCATGTCGGGGGTGTCGCCGGCATCGAAGGACCCCGCAGATATGCGCGGCTGGATGGTGCTTACGACCTGCAGGCGGATAATGGCGAACATGGCCATCGCCTTCCGCAACGATATCGAGCTGTTCTGGTTCCACGCGGAAGAGTACCTCAAGAACGCCGACAAGGTGCGCAACCCGATCTCAG
Source organism: Candidatus Zipacnadia bacterium (assembly GCA_029821745.1). GTDB lineage: Bacteria > Armatimonadota > Zipacnadia > Zipacnadales > JABUFB01 > JALGSS01. The sequence goes on along the minus strand of JALGSS010000307.1, from coordinate 5,600 downwards.
GGGAGGCGCTGATCGACCGGACACCGGAGCAGGAACGCGATACCTGGCCGCAGAGGGGATGGTGGCGCGCGGAGTGGGACAAACTGCGCCCCTGGGAGCTGCTCCATGAGGAGGAAGACGAGGCGAAGGATGAGGGTGAGGACCCCAAGGAGCGTGCGCGCCGAGCGATCGCGAAGCTGAATGAGACGCTCGAGGAGATAGACAGAATGCGGGCGGCGGACGTGCGCTGGGTGAAGACGGTACGGAAGGCTTTCGCCGCGGCTGAGCGCCGGAAGGCCGTCGTGCGTGGGATGCTTCGCGTGCAGGCGCAGATGGCTGCCAGGATCCGGCACCGCATCACACAACTGCGCAAGATCCTCGCGAAGGCGCCGGAGGCCGAGAGTGTGACCCTCCTGGAGGCCTTCTTCAAGTTCGCCATCGACAAGTGGGACGATGCCTGGGGCCCGCCTCCGAAGCTGGCCGAGGATGTGAAGGCGACCATCAAGAGACAGATTGCTGAGCTCTCGCAGCAGCATGAGACGATTCTCCGAGAGCAGGATGAACTGATCAAGGATACCATCGAGACGTACTACCAGGGGATCATTCTGGAGGTCGAGGCGAAGGGGGACAAGTCGGCGTGGAAGGATGTGCAGAAGGTCTCCGACAAGATCAAGCAAGACGCGCGTGAGGCGTTGGCCCTGGCGAAGGCCGAGCTGTACCTGTCGTCGGGCCAGGGCGACAAGTTCCGAGAGGCCTCACGCGGCGCGAGAGAGTTCGGCAAGTACGAGGCCCAGGTCTGCATGATGGAGGCCCTGCACTTCCACTCCAAGAAGGACTTCCGGCACGCGATGCAGATGTACCGTCGCGTAATGGACATGACCGCGCCCAAGGGAGAGACCGCCGCCGCGTTGACCCGCGATCAGGCCAAGATCACCGGGGAGGAGCAGTCGATGTTCGAGCGCGCCCGGAAGATGGTCTGGACGCTGGAGCACGCATACCTGAGCGCCATTGACGAGAAAGCATCTGGTGAAGCGGCGGCGGTGCGTGCGAAGTCTGCCCAGCGTCTGAAGAAGGGTGGCGAAGAGGGCTGGTTCGAGTGGCTCAAGGGCCATCTGAAGATGGGCGTGGTGAGTGCCACGAGCGCGGTCGTCGGACGCGAAGACGCCCTCGAAGGGCTGGCCGGCAAGTACCAGCAAGACGTCGCGGCGCAGCACTGCGGATTGCTGCTGGCCAAGAGCCTCCACGAGCGCGGCGTGCCCCTGGATCAGATCGATGGGCTGAGCAACGAGGCCTTCATCAAGCTGGTGAAGTCCAAGTTCACGAAGCTCAAGAGCGACATCACCCCCAAGCAGGCCCTGCGAATGCGCGCGGCCATCAAGGCGGCGTACCAGAACCCGGACATGAAGCGGCTGGGGGCACAGACGAAGCAGATGATGAACGTGGACACGGGCACCCCCTACTTCAATAGCGACGAGTACAACGAGACGGCGCTGGAGTGGTGGGGAGACATCGTCAATGTCTGGAATGTCGCGACGATGCTGGGGCCGATGAGCACCTTCAAGATCGGGGGCAAGGTCCAGGTCACGGGGAACTGGGGCTGGATCGGGGGCAGCAAGCCCGCAGGGAGCATCCTGACCGCGAAAGAGGCCTTCGCGAGAGGCATTGGTCTGCCGAAAGTGGTGGCGGCCATCGGCAAGACCAAAGCCGGCAAGATCATGGTTGGGCAGTTCGCGAAGTTCTTCGAGAAGAGCGGGTGGCTCAAGGACCGGGCTCTGGACGCGACGATTCAGCTCGCCGCGTGCAAGGTGGGCGAGGCGACCGGCGGCAGCATCGGTGTCGCGATGGGCAGCGACGGGAAGGCGGAAGCCGAGGCCGGTCGCATGTTCGCCGAGCTGTTCACCGCCTGGGGTGCGGGCGATGTGGACGTCATGAAGAAGCTGATGATCCAGAGTCATATCGCCCCGAAGCATCTCAAGGGCCTGATCAAGGCCGCCGAGCAGATCGCTGAAAGCTCAGAAGAGGCGGCGAAGACGACGGGCAAGTATGTCCGGCAACTCAATGATGTCCAGCCCGAGGTCGCGGAAGGGGGGCTCTCACGGACCGCCCGCAAGGCTGTGCGCAGGTCGATGAAGGAGATCCAGGAAGAGATAACGGACGCTGCGCGGAAGTTTCAGGCGGGCGAGGGCACGCCGGAGCTGTGCCGCAAGATCGAGTCCCTCGAGGCAGCCTACGAGGGGCTCGCGGCGGCTGACGCGGGGATGCTGGGACAGAGCAAGACGTGGCAGGACATCGTCCAGGAAGCCGCCGACAGCGCCAATGCCGAGGCGAGACTAGCGGCTCAACAAGCCAAGAACCTCAAGCAGGTGTCCCAGCAACTCCAGGCGGCTGCGGATGAGACGGGCGTTGGTCGCCGGGTCGTGAAGACGGGAGGCGTTGGGGCCGGGCCTGACGCGGGCGTCAAGACGGGTGTGGTGCCCGCAGACAAGATGCCCGTGGAGCTGAAGGCCGGCAGCACGTTGAGCAAGGATGTAGACCAACTCGTGCTCGACGGCGACTACCAGAAAGCGATCGCCAACTATGAGCGCAGGCTTGCCTTGCTCAAGCAGTTCGGCATGGGGGAGAGCTTCGAGGCGAAGGACATCGCTGTGAAGCTGCGGCAGACGAGAGCGATCAGCGCCGCTCACTACCGGCTCAGCGCTGCGGACGACGCGCCGAACCTGCGCCATGCGGACGACATCGCGCCCGGCGAGATCGAGGGCATGGACGCCAATCCCGAGAAGTATGTGAAGACACGGATCGCGGGAACAGGCGGGGACCCCACGTACTCCGACCCTTACTGGGTGTGGGAGATGCAGGGCGACCGGGCCGTCAAGGTCGGCGTCTTCAAGGGTTCCGGGCCCGACTTCCCGGACGGCTACGACTTGCGGGCCGAAGTCCTGTACTACAAGATCGCCAAGAAGATAGGCGTCGATGTCCCCGCCTGCAAGATCGGGACGATGACGATCAACGGCAAGAAGGTGAAAGGCCTGTTCGTCAGGATGGCCCCCGGCGCGGCCCTTGAAGCATATGACAATGCGACGCACATCGCGCTGAAGACGCAGCTTGCCCGGGACAAGACGCTGGCGGCGCTGTTGGGCGACCACGACCGGCGCCCGGCGAACTACCTCGTCTCGGGCAAGGGCAATGTCACCAGTATCGACCACGGTATGGCCGATCCGTGTGGCCGCAAGCTCGGGGAAGCCGTGAGCTTCGCCGATGACGACATCGCGGGCGAGGCCATGAGGACCCGAATTGTGGGTGAGGGGCGCGTGCGCCAGGGCCTTGAGTACCTGGATCAGCACATCACCATCGAGGACATGCGCCCCACGATCAACAAATTGAAGGCGCTCTTCGAACTCGAGGAGGGCAAGTACATCGAGAGGATGCTGAAGAGCGTTCTCACGCCGGATGAAGCGGCGGACGCGCTGAGGGTTCTCAAGCGGCGGCTCAAGATCATGGACGGCAAGTTAGAGGAGTTCTTCGGGACGAGACCGATTCCGGCTGTGGAGGCCGACGTGCCGCCTGTGCCCGACAACCAGACGGCGAGGCCGGGCGGCGACGTGCTCATCGGCGAGCGGACGCGTCACCTTCCCCGGCGCGTCTTCGCTGTCGAGGGCTTGCGGGAGGCGGCCTAGATGCTATCCCCCGAGGGGCCCGCCAAGATGGTTTTGCTCAATAAGGGCACTGTTGGGCAGGGGGCGCCTGATCGTGTGCGCCGGGGCGCCCTGCAAGGCGTCTCACAGGCCCCGTGGGGCCCCGTCACACAAACCGTGACACCCCACGGCCATGTGCTATTCCTTCCCCGGCACAACCAGAGGCGCGCTCCGGCGGCGAGACTGCAATCCCTGACCATCGCGATGGTCCTCATGTTCACGGCCGTCTCGTCTTGTGCGTTCGCCCAGGAGCAGGCCGACACCAAGCAGCAATGCGCCCAGGCCATCACGCAGCTCGGGCAGATGTGCCTGCTGTACGCCGAGGAGCACGGCGGCAAGCTCCCCGAAACGCTGTCCACGCTGTACTACCAGGTGTACGTCGAGGATCTGGCGGCGTTCGCGTGCCCTGGGAGCAGTGTGAAGATTGAGGGGCGCACGGAGATTGATGAGAAGGCCGGCCACGTGTTCGTGAAGGGGGCCGGCGATCAGGACCCGAAGCCGATTCTCCAGGACCGGTCAGCCGACAACCACGGCGGCGAGGGCATCCACGTCTTCTACAGCGACGGCTCGGTTCGCTGGCAACCTGCCGGCGACACGGGCGTTGTGACGGGCGATCAGGGCACTTCAGGAGGCACCGGCGGCACGGGGACGTCAGAGTTGAAGCTGAAGCCCGACGTGCACCTGTCGGACATGGAGCCCGTGTCAATCCGCCAGGGGGCCTGGGGGCGGATCCAGTTCGATAAGAGCATCACTGGCGGGAAGCTTGGGATCGGGAAGACGCAGTTCGAGCGTGGAGTGGGCGCGCACTCCACGTCGGAGATTGCGTATGACATCGCCGAACACGATTTCGCACAGTTCGTGGCCTACGTGGGCATCGATCAAGCGGCGGTTGCTCCGCACGGAACCTGCGTGTTCAAGGTCCTCGTCGATGGCGTTGAGGAGTTCGACAGCGGCGTGGTCAAGAACGGCGATGCACCGATGCCGGTGAGTGTCGATGTGCTTGGAGCCCGAGAGCTCAAGCTTGTCGTGACGGACGCGGGAGACGGCCCGCACTACGATCAGGCGAACTGGGCGGGAGCCGGTTTCACCCGCGCCGCGGGTCCGGACATCGGCCGCGGGACAGGGGACACGCAGACCACGACCGCGGTGACGGAGCGTATCACCGAGATCCTGACCCCGGTTGGGGGCGAGGTCTACTTCGGCGTGGGGGCGGAGAAATGGGAATCGGACGATGCAGACCTGCCGATCAGCAACGGATTGCGGATCGGCGAGGTCCAATCCGGCGGTGTTGCAGCCTGGTGGGGGCTGAAACCCGGCGACATCGTGCTGTCCATCGGTGCCAGCCTGATGTATGATACGCGCTTCGCCCAGGCCGTGGTCGACTGCGCACCGGGTGCGAGAATACCCGTCCTGCATCTGCGCGACGGTGAGCCGCGCGTCGACTACGTGACGGTGGGAGATCTGCCGATCATCCTGCAGAGAATCGTTCCCGAGTGGGTACAGATAATCGCCGCGGACACCCCAGATGCAGAGAGCCCCATCACGGGCGCCTTCCTGTGCGCGGGACTGGGTGATGAGGGCGAGCCCATCGACCCAGGGGTACGGTTCCCGGCAAGCGCGCGCGAGGTCGTGTGCTGTATTCCGTATCAGGATGCCCCTCCAGGCAGTCTCGTGCTCGTGGACTGGTACCTCGACGACGAGTCGGTTGCGGCCAACCTGGGAGTGATCGATGGCTCCGGCACACTGGTTGCGCGTCTCGTTCCTCGGGGTGATGGCTTCGAGCCGGGGCTGTACCATGTTGTCGTGAGCACCCAGGGCGGCGTGGACGCCAACGAGAGCTTCCTGCTCGAATGAGAGGGCTGAGCAGAGGGTTACCGCACCCGCACGGAGAAGACAGCACACGCGGACGCCCTCAAGAGCGACGCTCGA
>JALGSS010000306.1 GCA_029821745.1 Candidatus Zipacnadia bacterium | reverse complement strand
CCCGAATGGTACGCTGCGCAGGGCCCAGATTCCAGCACATATCCCACATACGGGTGGCCCACGCCCTCCACGTAATCGAAGAACTCGTGGGCCGCCTTGACGCCCGTGATCTTGAGCCCTCGCTGCTCATGCTCCTCCCCGTCATCAAGGCCGAATAGCCTCTCCTCCGGCACGCCGAGGGACAGCATCCGCGTCCTTGCCGGACGGGGGGCCACGAACAGGGCCTCAGGGCTGGCCTGAGCAATCCCGGGGATCGCGTCGGGATCGATGTGGTCCCCGTGGTCATGGCTGCAGAGCACCCAATCGGCGTTGGTGACGTCCTCCGGGGCGAACAGAGGCGGCGTCAGTCGCGCCGGATTAGGGGAGAGATACGGGTCGATGTAGATGACCTGGCCCGCCGGCTTGAGGATGTAGCTGTGCTGGCCCAGCCACCAGAAGCTCAGGCCATCCTCGGGTGGCTGGTGCGCACTCACCTGGGCGATCAGCTCGGCCCCGTGCAGTGGCTCCATCGCTTGTTCCTCCGTGCCCGCAGGTCATACGCGACCGGGGCGGAATTGTACTGCGTCCCGAAATCTTCGACAGGTGGTGCCGATGACCTCCCGCGAGCGCCTCCTCACCGCAATGCGTCTGCAGGAGCCTGACCGCGTACCGATCCAGGTCCGGGGCGTCCGTTGCTGGGACGACGCGTGGGTCTCGACGCGCCACGAGAGCTACCGTCCGGTCATCGAAGCTGTGGACGCCCTCGGTGACTTCGCCGACAGTTGGTCACCACCGTCCGGGCCGTTCCTGTCCCTGACCTCCGTCGAGTCCAGTGCCGAGCGCGTCGACCACCCGGACTGGGTCGAGACCATCACCACGATGCACACGCCCGGCGGTGACCTCCGCGCCCGGCACCTAAGCAGCAAGCGGGGCTTGCCCGGTATGCAGATGGAGTTCTGGGTCAAGGAGCTGGAAGACGTGGAGAAGGTCCTCTCGGTGCCCTATGTGCCGCTCACGGAGCTCGACCCATCAGGGTTCGTCGCCGCTGATGAGGCCATGGGCGATCGCGGACTAGTCCTGGCCTACATCGGCAATGACCCCGCCGGGCTCGTGCACGACCTCATGGGCTCCGAGTTGCTCGCGATCTGGAGCATCGAGCAGCGCGACACGATCCTGCGGCTCATAGACGTGTTTCTCGCCCGGCTACTGGATCGGGCCGACGCGATGATCGCGGCCGGAATCGGCCCGGCCTTCGCTATGCTCGGGCAGGAGTACGTGACCCCGCCTTTGCACAGCGCAAAGGACTTCCGCGAGTTCTGCGTGAAGCCCGAACGCCACATCCTCAAGAGGCTCCACGATGCCGGCAAGCTCCTGCACGTGCACTCCCATGGGCCTCTCGATGCCGTGCTCGAGGATTTCACCGAGATATGCGACGTGCTGCACCCGATCGAGGCGCCCCCGCTGGGGGACGTGCCTCTCGCCGACGCAAAGCGCCGGATCGGCGGGCACGTGTGCTTGGAGGGGAATGTCCAGATCGGCGACATCTACGCCACGGCGACCCCGGAGCTCGTGGACATGGTGAAGCAGGCCATCGATGATGCTGCGGCAGGGGGTGGGTACATTCTCGCGCCGACGGCCTCGCCACACACCGAAGTACTCACTGACCTGACGGTGAGAAACTACGTGGCAATGGTGCAGACAGCGGCGGAGTATGGGAGATGAAGACGGGCCTGGCCGCAGGACCCGCTTGGAAGTGACTCGACGCTGGCATCTGTTTTTGACATTGCGCAAGTTCTCACGTATCCTCTTGCAGGGCCTTGCTGGTAGCGGATAGCATAAACAACCGGTCTTTGCGACCACGAAGGGTTTACCGATGATTACGAAGCTGCTCGCCGAATCCTTCAAGTCCCTGTTGAATGTCTCGATCGAGCTGGGACAGTTCAATGTGCTCATCGGGGCGAACGGCAGCGGCAAGAGCAACGTTCTGGAAGCCCTGGGCGTGCTTGGAGCGGCGGCATCCGGGCGCGTCGATGACACCAGTCTACTGCGACGCGGTGTAAGGCCGGGCGTGCCGGCGCTCTACAAGTCGTCCTTCAAGGGCACCAAGGGCCGGAGGTACATCCGGTTCACGGCAGACTGGACTGACGGCGACAAAGCAGCGCACTACAATGTTGGCCTTTGGAACCCCACGGAGGAACCGAGCCCTGCTTGGCGATACCACACGGAGTTGCTGGAGGATCTGACAGGCAAAGTTGGGCGTTCGCCAGCCACGAAGAGCATCAATCTCCCCAATGATGTTGGGTATGTCGCGTTGGCCATGGCGGACCTGGACCCCGAGCGGCCCGCTGCCACGGCTCTCCGTTGCCTCCAGCAGTACGCGATCTATGCGCCTTCTACTCTTGTGCTTCGGGGCCTCGTCGCGGACAGTGTCCAGCAGGAACCCCTCGGGCTTACGGGCGGCCGATTGGCGGAGGCCGTAGCCGAGGTACTGCGGCTGCGCGGAGAGCGTGACGACTACTACCATCGGGTTTGCGGAGAGGCGCTCGAACTCATCGACTGGGCCAATATGTATGGGGCGGTGCCGCCCACGCCTCAGTTGCTGTCGCCCAGCGTTCCCGCTGGTCGTTGGGCGGTGGAGTTCCGGGATAGATTCATGGCGGATGGGAGAAACAGACTCACGGGATACGATGCTAGCGAAGGCGCTCTCTACGTCCTCTGCGCGATGGTCCTTTGCGCACACCCCCACGCTCCGCCTGCCCTCGCAGTGGACAACTTCGACCATGGCCTCAATCCTCGCTTGGCGCGGGCACTGATAGAGAGGATGTGCAGTTGGGCACTGGACCGCGACGATCCCAGGCAGGTCATAGTGACCACCCACAATCCACTCGTTCTTGACGGCTTGGACCTCACCGACGACCGCGTCCGTCTCTTCGCTGTTGATCGCTCGAATAGGGGGAGCACTCAACTCAGCCGTGTCGTCGTCGACGACGCCCTCCTGCGGCGAGCAGAAGAGGGGTGGACGCTCTCTCGCCTTTGGGTGATGGGAGAACTGGGGGGTGTCCCGAATATCTAATGGCAGCGTCCCGATTCTTAGGGTGGTCTGCGAGGGGGATACCGACTTTGTTGTGATCGAGGCAGCTCTGGGCCATCTGCTTGACGACTTTGTCGCGACGATGGTACAGCCGGAACGGGCCAAGTATGCTGGTAACGCCTACACTGAGATGGGGAGTGGCTGGAAGGGCGTGAGGAAGTGGTGCCAGCAGACGCGCGATGAGTTTGGCGGCGTGGACTCTCGGCTGTCTAGGTCTCTCCGCGGTGCAGACGCGGTGATCATCCATGTGGATGTGGATATCGCATCAAAGGATGAACTCGACTGCGTTCGTCCGTGCCCACCGGCGGGTGACACAGCGGATGAAGTGAGGGCGAAGGTGTATTCCTGGCTGGGGGGTGGAGAGGGCACCACTCGGCTGGTTCTCTGCGTGCCGTCGATGAGCACTGAGACATGGGTTGTGGCGGCTTTGTACCCCGGGGACCGGTTCGTGGATGACACGATCGAGTGCAAGGATGCTGAGGCGGACCTTTGCGGAAGGCCTGGGCCAAAGCTTGTGCGACGTCGGCGGGGCAGAAGAGGCTACCAGAAGGATTCCACCAACTTCAGGGACCAGGCACCCAAGGTCACCGCCGAATGGTCACGCGTGGCCGATCTATGTTCGCAGGCAGGCCGTTTCTCCCGGGACATCACAGAGGTCTGCTCCTCCTCGTCGGACGATGAGGTCTGATCTGGTTCTTGCTGACTTCAGGACGCCGAATCAAGCGGGGAGCCCTCGCGGGCTCCCCGTAGCTACCTTGCCGAGCACATCGCCCTACTTGCCCTCGCCGAACTTGTCCCTCTTCTCCCACTCTGTCGGGTGGTCCAGCGGGTGCTCGTAGGCCATCACCGACTTCGCCAGTCTCCTCAATCCCTCGTCCAGTGATGTTGGGGGCTCCCACAGCGCCGACGCCATCTTGTCGGCTTTCCCGAGCAGATTCGTGCCCTTCGGCGTGCCCTTGAACCGGGGCGTTTTGCCCATCAACTCGCCGAGCTTCTCGGCGATCTGCACCACGGATACCTTCTGTGAGCCGGTCATGTTCAGTATGTCGCAGGGCACTGAGCACATCTCGGCAGATGCAATCATCAGGTCCAGGATGTCGTCCAGCCAGATGCAGTTGACCTGCGCGGTGGTGATGTCCACCTCTTCGCCGTCGCGCACCTGTCGGGCGATGTCCGTCGGTACCCCGAATTCCTCGTGGTACGCATAGAAAATCCGCTGAATCAATGCCGGTGTGTTGTTCCGGCGGCAGAAGTACTCGGTCATCCATTCCGCCCCGAGGCGGCTCATGCCGTAGAAGCTCGGGGGCTGGGGCATGTCCTCCTCCGAGCACCCGTCAACGGTATCCGGGTACACATTCCCGCTGGAGGCGTACATGATGCCCCCGACGTCCTTGAAATGCTCCATGATCCGGCCCACGGCCATCACTTGCAGCTCGATGGTGTAGCGGTGATTCGCGCCGGAGCCGAACTTCACCCCGGCCATGTTGTAGACGTAGTCATAATCGGTCGGAACGCCGGCGAGGCCCTCATCGTCCGACAAGTCGACCTTGTAGATGCCGACTCCAAGCTTCTCGAAGCTCTCCAGTATGTCCGGATTGCTGAACCGGGCCAGCGTGTCCACGTGGTTCCCGCTCTCCACGAGCTTGGGGACCAGGTGTTTGCCCATCTTGCCCGCTGCGCCCAATACCATTACGCGTTTGCCTTGCATGCATGCCCTCCAACGTTCATGTTGCGGCGATGTCCGCCAAGGACGAGAACTCCAGTGCTCACGCAACGGGTCCGCGTTCGCCGGTGCTTCCGGTGCTGGTGTGCCCACAGCGTAGCCCTCAGGCCGCCCATCGCCCCTTCTGCGGCCAGTATCGCTCAGTATACGTTATGACCCCCTGGCAGTTCAACGGGGCTGGTTCCCCACTGTAGCTCGCGCTGCGAGAGGGCAGTGGCGCCCCGAGATTCCCTGCAGGGCCTCTCGAGACTCCAATGGACGCCCCGTGCCAGTGCGTCGTTGCCGCCGTCGTCGTTGTAGCCGTCGTAGTCGTAGCCGCAGGTCTTCAGCCTGCGGGCCGTAGCGATTGCGCGTTGCCGTCGTAGCGGGCCGTCTGCCGTGCGCCCCCGGAATCGGCCCCCTCGTCCCCCTGAGCCCCCGACAGGGGGCGACAGAAGACATCTTGTGGCGGACCGTGTCCTGTCGCCCCCTTTGGGGGCTAGCACCGGCTTCTAACCCGTGGACAACGGGCTCCCGCCCGTTGCTATGGGTGGTCGCCCCTTGCGGGGATCAACGGCACATCCACGGCTCTGATCTGCATCCCTGGGCGCGCATACCTGTGACATTCCCGGGCTGGCCCAGACGATCCAGAGACATCAATACGTGTGTAGTGCAGAGGGCTGAAGACCTGCGGCTACTACGACAACGCCACGTCGGCCGGCGCATGGCCATGTTGCCGTTCTCCTCATTCCTCCAGTAGAGAGCCGGCACCCGCCGGCTCTCCGGGGCCAGGGGGGTAGGTACGACGCGGGCCGGATACTTCGGGCTAAAGCCCTCGTGCCCGGCCCCTCCACACGCCTAAAGACGACGGCCGCAGGCTGAAGACCTGCGGCTACTACGACAACGCCACGTCGGCCGGCGCATGGCCATGTTGCCGTTCTCCCCATTCCTCCAGTAGAGAGCCGGCACCCGCCGGCTCTCCGGGGCCGGGGGGTAGCTACGACGCGGGCCGGGAACTTCGGGCTAAAGCCCTCGTGCCCGGCCCCCCACACGCCTAAAGACAACGGCCGCAGGCTGAAGACCTGCGGCTACTACGACAACGCCACGTCGGACGGCGCATGGCCATGTTGCCGTTCTCCTCATTCCTCCAGTAGAGAGCCGGCACCCGCCGGCTCTCCGGGGCCGGGGGTAGGGCAGGTCTCGGCCCGATGCCGCTA